>JBIPOY010000368.1:0-3844 GCA_044378705.1 Saprospiraceae bacterium | reverse complement strand
CTGTGACGGTGACCGTGTAGGTATTTGCGGTCAAATTAACGGCTGTTGCGTCCGTTTGGCCGTCGCTCCACAGGTACGTGTATGGCGCGATACCACCATCCGCTTCCACGGTTACACTACCAGTATTACTGCCGAAACAGGACACATTGATGGTATTGGCGATAGCTGCCGTGACGGGAGCAGCACCTTGGAAAGCGTACGTTTCCAAAAAGGCCTTTGCAAAATCGCCGGAAGTCTGACCATTTCCATTGGTAAAATTACCAATCATGTAAAATTTTACGGTGTTTCCGGAAACGCCGCCTGCAGGTGAGATCCAGTTAAAATTCCAAGTAATAGCATTACCGCCAAAAGATTTGCCAGTACGGTGTTCCAGATATTCCCTGCTGGCAAACGTCTCCGTCCCCGATTGAGAGTTTATCGCAACCAAGTCACCGGCATTGGCGTTGTTTCCATCTACCGCCACCAATTGGAACCCCCCTTTATTGGGAGCACCGGCCGTGGGGGTAATGGTGATAGAAATCGGGTATGTAGTGCTGGGTAGAATAGTGGCAGGGAGACCGTCAATGGTGACATCACCATCAAAACCACCAGGGTTGTTGCCATTGTGACAATCCGAACAGTTGCCGTCAAACGGAGCGCCGGTGCGTCCGGTGGGTGGGTTTCCGTTGTTTGCCAGCCATACGAGGGCACAGAGTAAGAACCCGGAAATTTGGAGGGTTTTGAAACGTCGAGGAGAGGTCATCATCAAAGGTTTTTATTGTTAAAGTGTGTTTAAATCTGATTGAAATGGCCAACCGTACGGCCGACGATTAGCCTTGTTGTGGGCCGACGGCCAACACCTCCGGGCTCACTTGGTCTGCGTATTTTTCGAAATTCTGGAAAAACTCTACGGCCAAAGACTTTGCCTTTGCATCATATTCGTTCGCATTGCTCCAGGTATTGCGTGGGTTGAGCAGTTCCGTTGGGATACCGGGGCATTGGGTGGGTATTTCAACACCAAAGACCTCATGCTTTTCAAACGAACCTTTTGCTAGTGCGCCGCTGAGTGCGGCGGTAATCATGGCGCGGGTATAGGAAAGTTTGATACGGCTGCCTACGCCGTAAGGGCCACCACTCCAACCTGTATTGATGAGCCATACCGTGGCTTTACTCTTCCGCAATTTTTTTCCCAACAGATCTGCGTATCGCGCGGGGTGAAGTGGCAAGAAAGGTGCACCAAAGCAAGCAGAAAAAGTTGATTTTGGTTCTTTAACGCCCACTTCAGTACCGGCTACCCGCGCGGTGTATCCACTGATAAAGTAGTACATGGCTTGTTCCGGCGAGAGCTTTGAGATGGGCGGCAGGATACCGTAGGCATCGCAAGTAAGGAAGAAAATATTTTGTGGATCGCCCTCTGCGCGGCTGGGCGACAGGGCATTGTCGATGTGGTAAATCGGGTAAGAGACACGGGTATTTTCGGTGATACTACGGTCGGCGTAGTCAACATTTCGAGTGCCCTCGTGGAAGGCGATATTTTCCAAAATGGCGCCATGTCGAATGGCTTTGAAGATGTCCGGTTCTTTTTCGGGGGTGAGATCAATGGTTTTGGCATAGCAGCCGCCTTCAAAATTAAACACTTCACCGGCTCCCCAGGCGTGTTCGTCGTCGCCAATGAGCATACGGTTCGGGTCGGCGCTGAGGGTTGTTTTACCGGTGCCCGAAAGCCCGAAAAAGAGGGCAATATCGCCATTTTTGCCAAGATTTGCGGAACAGTGCATGGGCAAGGCATCTTTGGTACGCGTCGGCAACACAAAATTAATAACCGAAAAGACACCTTTTTTGATTTCACCGGTATAGCCCGTTCCGCCAATCAACAAACGTCTTTTTTTAACGTTGATGATGGCAAAATTATGCTTCCGGGTGCCATCCACGGCCGGGTCAGCATGGAAGCCCGGAACGCACAACACCGTCCAGCGCGGGTCAAAATCTACCAAGGCATCGGTACTGGGACGAAGCAGCATGTTGCTGGCAAACTGATTACTCCATGGGAACTCCGTCACAACGCGCAGACGAAGACGGTATTCCGGATTGGCACTGGCGTTGGCTGCTGCATCGCGGATGTACACGTCTTTCTTTTTCAGGTAGTTACATGCCTTACGCCAAAGGGCGTCAAATTTTCGGGATTCAAAAGGCAAGTTGACTTTCCCCCAATTGACCTTACCGGCCGTCTCGCTGTCTTTTACAATAAAGCGGTCTTCCGGTGAACGTCCGGTAAATTCGCCGGTGTTGATAACGAGCGCCCCGGTATCAGACAATTGGCCCATCCCTTTTTTGATAGAATGTTCAATGAGCTCTTCCGGAGAGAGGTTCCAGTAAACGGACTTAATGTTTTTTAATCCGATTTCTTCTAAATTGGCGGTGGAGGGCACTAATCCAAATTCATGCATAAATAGTTCGTTTTTAGATTGTTAGGGCGCATTAAAAGATCAAAACGAGATGTTTAGAGCGTGTTCAGATATTAATACCGAAGCAAAATTAAACAGGTTTAATATCAACAAAGACCGGTTTTTATCGATTAAAACGGGCTATTCTGCTAAAAATTGACCGTATGTAACCCGCGATTGCTTGGCGATTAAAATCTGAACACGCTCTTCATAAAATTGTGGTGGAATGAAGCACAAAAGTACAACGTTCACGACAAACCGTTTGGAACATTGCAGATTCTGATATTAGTTTGGAATCTATAAAAAATCCCGCTACCAGCCGGAGCGGGCTGTGGAGCGGGATTTTTTTTGTTAAATACGGTCAGAGCCCGTGAGCGTTCTAAAAATCACCCACGTTCACGCCATCGAAATAGCCTAATTTCCAAAATACAAGGATGAGCACACCCGCAACGATACGGTAATACCCGAAAACCCGAAAACCATAGCGGGTCAAGTAACCGATAAACGTGCGAATGGCAATCATAGCAACAACAAAAGCAACGATATTGCCAACAGCCAATAACGTCAACTCCTGGGAGGTAAAGGTACCGCCTTCATCTTTTACGAAATCAAGCAAGGACTTACACGTAGCGGCGAACATGGTGGGCACCGCCAGAAAAAAGGAAAATTCGGCGGCGGTAATGGGGGAAAGCCCCTGCGTCATTCCGCCAATAATGGTCGCGGCTGAACGGCTCACACCGGGCACCATGGCCATCACCTGAAAAAGTCCGATCCGCAAGGCTTTTGGTAGCGTCACATCGTCAATAGAGGTCTCTTTTTCCCGAAGTCTGGCAAATATTCGGTCAAGCAGCAAAAAAACAACACCTCCCGCGATGAGCGCTACCGCAACGACAACAATGTTTTCCAACAACCCATCTATCTGCTTTTTAAACAACAGACCAAAAAAAACAGCCGGTAAAAACGCGACCAACAGTTTGAGATAAAATTGGAACTGTTGAAAAAAACGACGCCCGTAAAGTACCAATACCGACAAAATGGCGCCAAACTGTATGGCTACGGTGAACACCTTGACGAAGGGCTCCGAGGCAATGTGCATCGCAGAAGAGCCAATAATCATGTGCCCCGTGGATGACACAGGTAAAAACTCCGTGATGCCTTCAATGATGGCGAGTACAATGGCTTGAATGAGGTTCATGCCTGACTGTCGGGACTGTCACTACCTACCGCAGTATTCCCTTTTTTAAATATTCCAAAAACCACTGCGACAAAACCAGCGACCATCAGCATGGGCGCCAAAGTGATGCGTACCGGACTATAAATCCGTTCCGGCTCCCACTTGTTGGGATCGGGCATGGCTCCGCCTGTCATGGCAATGAGACCGACCAATACCAACAACAACCCAATACCCATGTAAATAAAAT
>JBIPOY010000366.1:0-3852 GCA_044378705.1 Saprospiraceae bacterium | reverse complement strand
CCGCCAATAACCCAAATACAACCTGGTTTTTCAGGCTGTTGTGGTCAAGCAACCTTTGGTACAGGTACAACAACAGTACAGTCAAAAAGGCCGTCAACGTGGTGCGCAACAAGGTCAATTCAAACACGAGTACCGGCCCGGAAACCATGAGCAGGCCCGCAGCAAGCAACCCCGACAATGCCCCAAAATAACGCATGCCGTACCAAAAAACCAGTACATTGAGCAGTGCCCCCAGGATAAGCTGCCACCCGTAAACCCAGTTCGGGTCGGTTCCCAACCACGTATAGGTGGCTGCTATGAGGTAAGCATACAAAGGCTCTTGGTGAAAAACTTTACCCTGATACTTGTCATTCACCCACGCACGCCGAGCAGCCAGGGTATCTGACACGCCCACGGCAGTCAGATGGCTCCCATAATAGGTGGTTGCCTCCTCCGGGTACGCCGCAAAGTAATTTTTGGCAAGCATATCGTGCCAGTCGTGGTATGGGTGCAACACAGTGTCGCACAGCCAATTTCCGCCCGCAATTTCACGGGCAGATAAGTCGAAAAATGCCATATCACTGTTCCCCAACTTGTGCATCGATTGCCAAGGTGTATCCTTTACCTGCTGGAACAAGGTGGTGTTGATGGCCATAGAAACAAGAAATATTGCTCCTGCCAACCAGTATTTTTTCCCAGAAAGCCAGGCTTCCATTCGGGAAAAAATACCGGCGCGTTGCGCTGAGCCGTTGTTTTCTTGTTTTACCTTGTTGTCAGATTTTGTAGTTCCTGAACCAGTGGTGGGTTGTTTTTTCTTCATGATAGGGGGCGTATTTCAGGGTGTCAATTGTTACAAAAATTCAGTATAATCAGGCTACTTGCCCTCCACAACTCGAACCGGCACCGGCTGTACAACCATAACAATGTTGGTTGAGCACAATGTCTCGGTGTTGAAGGGCCTCAAGATTAAAATCTCGGATATGGGTCAGTGGCCCTGCCACCTTTAGGTCTAACATTTGGTTGAAATCACAGTCGTAAAGGTAGCCCTCGTAACTGACTGAAATGGTATTCCTGCACATGACGCCCGACACTGCTCCCGGATTAAATGCGTCAATCAATGACTGCATATACCCGGCGTATTGGCCATTTTCAAGTAAATAATCAAGAAATCGGCTAATCGGCATATTCGTAATAGCAAAGAGATTGTTGAACGAAACCCCAAATTTCCGCATGAGCTGGCGTTTGAAATCAGCTTCAAGTGAGGCCTGGTTTCCGGGAAGAAAACAGCCGGTCGGGTTGTACACCAAGTTCAGGATCAAACCTGTCCCTGCTTGGCCATAACCCACCGCATTGAGCAATTGCAACGCTTTGATGGAGTCCTCAAATACGCCATCACCGCGTTGACTGTCTGTCCGCAAGGCTGAATAATGGGGCAGAGAAGAAATAACTTCTACTTGATTGGCCGCAAAAAAATCCGGCAAATCACGGTATTTTTTGTTCGCCATGATGATCGTCAGGTTACATCGTACAATGACATGCCTGCCTATTTTACGACATTCCTCAACAAACCAACGGAAGTGTGGATTCATTTCGGGAGCGCCACCGGTTATATCCACGGTAGGAATATCGTTGTGCGCCAGTACTTCCAGACAAAGTTTAAAGGTTTCAAGGGTCATATTTTCCTCCTTGCGATCCGGACCGGCGTCCACATGGCAATGTGCGCAGGTCTGATTACAAAGTTTTCCGACATTCATTTGAAATATGTCAATACGGGTAGGCGATAACCGGCCTTCTTGAAAGCCTGCCTGCCCAATCTTATCGCCAAACTTCGGAAAAAAAACATCGGTGCGTTCTTTTCCATTCAGCACTTTTAATTGATAAAAAGTATCTGAAAGTTCACTGTGACGAGATACCAGAGATTTTGTTTTTTGATGGATGCCCATTGTTCGCGGGTAAGTTGTTACGGTTGTTGTCCGAGGTAGGCACTACATTGTCAAATCCTTCGCGTGGTTCATCATTTGCGTAGAATACACCAAGCTTGAACCCGCCCGAATGACGGCTGCCACATGCACGGCCTCCATCATCTGCTCCTCATCGGCACCCTTCTCAAAGGAGGTAGCCGTGTACGCGTCAATACAATACGGACATTGAACCGCATGGGCTACAGCAAGCGCAATCAGGGCTTTTTCACGCTCCGTCAGCGCTCCTTCTTTCATTACTTCGCTGTACCAAGCAAAATACTTGTCGCCCATCGATTTTTGCCAATCGGTAATGTTGCCAAATTTTTTCAGGTCTTCAGGGTCAAAATAATTTTTTTTTGACATGTGTTTTATATTTTAAATGAATGTATTACTATCAAATACTGAGGGATAGTCACGACGCAGACGTCCTACCTTGGCTTACTTTTGAACAAATAAAGAGCAATTTATTGTTGGCGCCATCCGTGGCCGCAAAAATAAACGTATTTCCGCCTTCTAGTAGGCCCAATTTTTTACGAACCAGGGCTGGGTTGTCGGGAAAATTGCGGGTACTGATATTGGCGCTACCTTCCGGTACAAACGTGGACACTATTTTTTTATCGTATTTACACACCGCCTGTACACGAAAGGAACGTGCCGGCAAATGGGGGATATATTGATCTGATGTGTATAAATGTGTGTTGGGGTGTATTTTTTTTAGCCCAAACCGGGATGCAAAAGTCTTGAAAGCGCCGGCTTTCAGCAGCGAAGGCATGGGTTCGTATAAAAAGTTACCCGTGGATGCATATTCGATGGTTGTCTGTTGCTCTTCTTGAAATGTAAAATCAAAAGCATGTTCCACCTGACCTGAATGGTACAATGAAACGACATGGATGGGGATATGCTCCAAGCAGAGCGCTTTTTTTTCCAATAAATACAATACCTCCCGACAATCGCCATCATATTCCACCACCCACACGGCGGCAACATTTTTGAGTTGCTTCAGTGCTTGGTGAATATCCAACATCGGTGCGGTTTTTACCAGTACTTGATCCGCCCAAGACAGCAACAAATCCTTCAATGCTACTACATCCGGACTACAGTCTGCCAGTTGAAACACTTTCCCTTTTACCTCGTCTCTGCGTGCGGGGTCAAGGTAAATAAGCTCAAAATATTGAGGGCTGTTGACCAGAAATGTTTCCGCCTGTTCCTGCACGAAAACCACGTTAGACTGCCCAAAGAGATTGAAATTGTGCCGGGCGGCATCCAAAATAGCCGGTATTTTTTCTACAAAAAACACCTGATTAAATTTTTCGGAAAAAAAATAAGCATCTACCCCCAAACCACCGGTGAGGTCGGCCATCTTTTTTCCGGAAAATAAAGAGGCTTTGAATCGAGCCGTAGCTTCCGAAGAGGCTTGTTCAAGGGATAGGGCAATAGGAAAAACAACGCCCTCCCGATACCAAGCAGGTATTTTTCGGCACACTTTCTGAAGCGCTTCAACTTGTCGGGCAATAAAACCCATCGGCCAATCGGGGTGCTTTTTTGCCGAAAGTGCTAGTTTCCCAGGATTGTCTTCCCGATGTTCCCAAATAAAGCTGCCCCAATCGGTCATGATGCAGGTTTTCGGGGAATATTCGCCTTGACGAACTCAAACAAGATGGGCAATACCGAAATGCCAATGATGCCCATTACGACGACCTCAAAATTGTCCTTTACAATCGGTATGGATCCGAAAAAATACCCTGCAAGGGTTAATGCGGTCACCCAAAGGATGCCTCCTGAAATGCAGTACCCTATGAAACTGGTGTACACCATTTTGCCAACGCCTGCCACAAACGGCGCAAAAGTGCGCACAATGGGAACAAACCGGGCAATAATGAGCGTCTTTCCGCCGTGCTTGGCATAAAACGCC
>JBIPOY010000365.1:0-3854 GCA_044378705.1 Saprospiraceae bacterium | reverse complement strand
TACCTGCCAGAAGATGCTTCCCTTCGTATAAGGTCTTTATTTCCAACTCAGTTGTGGGCAACGTACCGGCATAAATATCGAGGTTTTTTTCAAGTATGGAGCACGAATGATCGGTTTCAATAATCCTTAGGGTGTAGTGTATGAAGTCGTCGTCATCGTGTTTCAGGTGTAGTTGTCCACCTTGTTTCAATACATTTCGATATTTATTATGAAAAAAATCCGAGGTTAGTCGGCGATTGGATTTACTATTTCTGGGAAACGGATCACAAAAGGTGATCCAAATTTCGTCTATTTCATTTTCAGCAAAGAAATGGTCCATGATTTCGATTCGTGTACGCACAAACGCAACGTTTTCCAATCCCTCTTTCAATGCGTCTTTTGCGCCTGCATGCAGGCGATTGCCTTTGATATCCACGCCGATGAAGTTTCGGTTTGGAAATCTGCGTGCCAAACCAACGGCATATTCCCCCCCACCACAGGCAAGTTCGAGCGTAATGGGAAAGTTGTTTTTGAAATGTTTAACATTCCATTGCCCTTTAAGCTCCATCGTTTCCATTCCTACCCCCACGAGGAAAGGACGCTGCACATCATAACACTCATATACATTGGGGAAAGTAAGGACTTCTGCAAATTTTCGGAGTTTATTTTTACGTGACACGGGCACAAGGATTGCGTAAGGAATGTGAGAGACCGTTTTTGAGGTAAAATCCGATTTCAAACAACCCGAAGGGTAATTCTGTTCAAAATTGACAAGATACGGTCAATTTACAACGCGCTTCTACCTTCAGTGGACTGTTTGATTCTAAATTTCGCTGCAAATTTCGTTTTTTTTGCTCATTTCCCCGATCCTGAGTACGTTTGCACAAATCATTTTTATGAACACTAGAATTATTAAGACACTTTTTTCAATCATTTTGGCAGGTTTGTTTTTTTCGGACCATAGTTTACTTGCCCAACAATTTTATTTTGGTGCCGATCTCTCCTATGTAAACGAGCTGGAAGATTGTGGCGTAACTTACCATGAAGCCGGTGTTGAAAAAGATGTCTATGAAATCTTTTCCGACAACGGATGCAACATCGTCCGACTCAGACTTTGGCACACCCCTGCTTGGTATGACACCCTGAATGCGGGAAACCGATATTCTGATTTTTCGGATGTCCGGAATAGTATCCAGCGTGCGAAGAGCCAGAACATGAAGGTATTACTTGATTTTCATCTCTCTGATTTTTGGGCAGACCCGAGTCGGCAGCTTTGTCCTGCTGCGTGGCTGGGTGTCGTTGACAACCTGCCTGTCCTCAAAGATTCCCTCTATCGCTATATTTCCCAAACATTAAGCCAGTTGGATTCAGAAGGATTACTACCCGAAATGGTGCAAATCGGCAATGAAACCAACAGAGGAATCATGCTTTCTCCTTCGGTGGATGCAGCGGGTTGGTCCTTGGACTGGAACCGCAACAGCCAATTGTTCAACACAGCCATTCAAGCGGTACGCGATGTGGAGTCAAGCAGTGGGAAAGCTGTCAAGGTAGCCCTACACATCGCAGGCCCTGCCGATGCCGGATGGCTAATGCAGGGTTTTTGGAGCCATGGTGTTACTGATTTTGATGTCATTGGAATCTCCTACTATTGGGCGTGGCACATGCCTACCTCGATTACGGATGCCGGAAACGTGGTGGCCCAACTGCTTCAACAATACCCTGGAAAAGAGGTGATGATATTTGAAACAGGTTACATTTGGACCACTCAATCCAATGACAATGCCGCCAATATCATCAGTCAGGTACATCCTGAATATGCCCCCGCCAGCCCCGACAATCAGCGTAGATGGTTGATTGATATGACACAAGCGGTCATTGACAGAGGCGCAACGGGTGTTTTTTATTGGGAACCCGCTTGGGTATCATCCAATTGCCATACCCCTTGGGGACAAGGCTCTCATCAAGAACACGCTACTTTTTTTGACTTTCAAAACAACATGCTTCCAACCGGAGGGATGAAATGGATGGGATACCCATTTGAAAACTTGGTATCTACCCAAACCCCTGACGATAGCCTCTACTTCGAGGTGACTTCTAACACAGGCAGTCACACCCTCAAAGTCCAAGTCAACACCCTTGTAGGCGCGTACGGGTTCTCCCTTCAATTGATGGATATGGCCGGCAAGGTGCTTAACACAGAAAAGCTTGTAGCCCCGGTTAATGGCCTTATCAGGGTAGAAATTTCATTGCCCGAACTCACCCCGGGTATCTATTACGCCGTCCTATTAAAAGGTACGAAAGTGATGGGGATGCGGGGATTTACCGTGTCGCAATAGCATAAACACGCTGTTCAGGAATGTCTTATGCTGTTTCCTCGCTTTTCATGCGCCGAATGTTGACGGAAGCTATCCCGATCAAGCTGACAATAAAAAAAACAGCCAACGCCATAACGCTGCTTCGCATACCACCCGTCATTTGCTCGACAAAACCAAAGGTGAAGGTGCCGACGACGGTGGAGACTTTATCTGTCACATCATAAAAACTGAAATAGGAGGCTGTGTCCTGAGTGTCCTTTGGCAATAGTTTGGCATAGGTGCTTCGAGAGAGAGACTGTGTCCCGCCCATTACGAGCCCAACAGCTACCGCTAGGACATAAAAATCCGTTCCTGTTTGCACAAAATAACCCACCAAACAGATGATGGTCCAAATGACCAACATGATGACCAATGAGAATTTATTACCCCGTTTTCCAGATATTTTTGAAAACAACGTTGCACCACCGATGGCCACGATTTGAAGGATTAAGACCAATAGGATTAGCCCAGATGTCGTAAATTTCAGCTCTTTTTCAGCGAATGTGGACGCCAAAAAAAGTACTGCTTGTACGCCGGCATTGAAACAAAAAAAAGCGCCTAGGTAGGAGCGCGTGTTCGCATCACGGCGGAGGTTACGCCATGCCTTTTGTAATTCTAGATAGCCTTTGCCCAATAGGTTACGGGTGTCGCCTTGTGGCTGATCATCCGGGAGTCTACGGAACGACATTTGCGAAAACCCCAGCCACCACAACCCTACCATGACAAATGCGGTCGGGACTGCCTTTAAACTTTCAGAAAACCCGAACCATCCGTAATTCATTATTACAATCAAGTTGGTAACCAATAAGATAACACTACCAACAAAGCCATAGCTGTATCCCCGGGCACTGACTTCATCGTAGCGATCTTCCGTGACAATCAGGGGTAAATAAGCGTTGTAAAAAACGATCCCGCCGGCAAATCCAATCGTCGCTATGATGAACCCCAACAAACCAATCCAAAGGGTGTCCATTCCGGTAAAAAACAACAAGGATATACATGCAAAGGCCCCCATTCTTGTAAAAAAACGCATAAACATCTTTTTTCGACCGCCATAATCGGCGATACCCGACAATAGCGGTGAGATGGCGGCAATCACCAGATAAGCCAATGCGATGCTCCAAGCATACAATGTGCTGTCGGACAAGTTAAAGCCCCAGAATGAAACCCTATCATTCGTCAGGGAGAGAAAGTAACCCGGGAAAATGGCTACGGTGATGACCAGTGCGTATGCAGAATTGGCCCAATCAAAGAACGCCCAACCTTTGATTACCCGCGGGTCGTTTTTGCCAAATGGGCTTGTTGTAACAGTTTCCACGTCTTGTTTTGTTTAAATGTATTACCGTAAAACAATGAATATTTTGGTGGGCTTGCTACTGCGTTGGTCCAAATTATTCTACCACAATTTCATCCAAGAAAAGCCAAGACCCCTCCCCGGCGCCCGGCGCATCGGGGGGTATCACGCCATACGTTTGAGCAACTACTTTCAGGTAACGACCGCGGGAGCCAGGCACGTCCAAT
>JBIPOY010000064.1:0-11207 GCA_044378705.1 Saprospiraceae bacterium | reverse complement strand
AACCGGAATCGCTTTGGCTGCATTACAGCCGTTTTGGCTGTTTTGGAGGTTCAAAATATACGTTCCCGGCGCATCAACAACCGCATTGAGGCTGTTTTGCCCGGAGACAAAATGCCCCGTTGTGGTGCTCCAGTTGGCGGCAAAATTGCCTGTGCCGGGCTGCTGAACCAACCCCGACAGGGTTATGGTCTGTTGGGAACACGTCAACAATGCCGGCTGCTGAATGGTGAAGGTCGGAGCGATGGTATCGATACCAACGGTCACCACATCACTGGCCGTACAGCCATTGGAGGAAAGGGTTGCGGTAAGGGTGTAAGTACCCGTTCTATTGACGGTGGGTGTCAGGCTGTTGGCGCCGGAGACGATGTTGCCACCGGCGGATAGCCAGGTGTACGTGGCCGCGCCCCCGCTGCTGACTCCTGTCAGGGAGAGCGACGTCACGGCACAAGTAAGTGTAGCCCCAGCACCGGCATCAACAGTGGGCGGAAAGATATTTTCTGAAACGGTGATCGTACCGGCGCGGGTACAACCATTGGCGACATTGGTCACCACCAAGGTATAAACCCCCGGTTCGTTGACGACCGGAGAGAGGGTGTTGGGGCCCATCAGGATGTTGCCGCCATTGGACGCCGTCCAAAGATAGGAAAAAGTAGGGCCTGTACTGGCTGCCGCACTGAGCGTCGTTTGGGTCAGAACACAGGTAAGCAAAGGTGCCGTTCCAACGTTGACGGTCGGAGCGCCTGCATCGTTTAATATCTCCACAGCATCGGTGTCGGTGCATCCATTGTCCGGGTTGATGACCGTAAGGGTATAGGTACCCGGTGCATCAATGACGGGAACAGGGGTGCTGCCACCGGAGGCTATGTTTCCACCATTGGAAGCCAACCAACTATACTGGAGTGTAGCGGCGCCGGTGCCGGCGCCGTTGAGGGTCATGGAGGCAAGGTTGCAAGTAAGGGTTGCATCGGAGCCGGCATTGGCAGTGGGGAGGGCATTGTTTTGCACCAACGACACCGTATTACTACTGCTACAACCATTGCTGAGGTTGGTGGAAACGAGGGTGTAATTGCCGCCGTGGTCAACCAACGGCGTGAGGGTATTGTCGCCGGAAACAACGTTGCCGCCGTTGGAAGCCGTCCAACTATAGGCGTACATGCCGGTTGTTGCGAGATTTTGTGCCTGCACCACCTGGCTGGGGTTGGTACAAGTGATTTGTGCCGGATTGGCTACGGTAACAACAGGCGGGGCAATGTCTTGCAAGACCGGCGTGCTGAGGAGGGCCGTACACCCGTTCAATAGGTTGGTAGTGATGAGGGTATAAGTCCCCGGAGCATCAACGGTGGGGGAAACAGTGTTGCCACCGGATGCGATGTGCCCACCACCGGAGGCAAACCATAGATACGAGAAACTGCCCGGCAAGGAAAGGTTTTGAACCGCTACATTTTGAATCGTCAGCATACAGGTTAACGTGGCGGGCGGTATTAAGTCAAGCACAGGAATGTGGGTATCATCGAGCATTTGAACCGTATCAAGGGCACTGCAACCGTTGGATGGATCTGTCACGTTGACTACATAAGATCCGGGCGCATCCACCACAATCAAAGCCGTATTCGCGGCGCCGACAATGGATCCCTCGGATGTAAACCAACTGTACAAAAGCGATGTCGGAGGATTGGGGGCATTGGCCATCAGGGAAAGCTGGGGCGAACTACATGTTATCGTTTGGGGTGTACCTGCATCAGCGACGGGCACCACCACGTCCTGCACCACCACAAGGGTGTCGAATCCTATACAACCATTTGATTGGTCTGTTACTGCCAAAACGTAAGTTCCCGGAGCATCTACCGTGGCCGTGATACCGGTGTTGCTTCCTACAATGTTTCCACCGTTGGAGGCAACCCACTGGTAAGTAAACGCACTGCCATTCGAGGACGCTGCACCATCCAGCAGTTGGGTTGGTTGCGCACAGGTGAGTAATCCGGGCGCCCCGGCAACGGCTGTCGGAATATCTGTGGCCAAGGCCACCGTTGTGCTGACTGTGGCAATACAGCCGTTGACCAGGTTGGTGGTGGTAAGCGTGTACGTTCCAGGGGCATTAACAGTGGGCGATAGAGAATTTTCGCCCGCGACAATGTGACCACCATTGGAGGCCGTCCAGAGGTATATAAAATTGCCGGAAAGGCTGGTATTGGAAACCACAAGGTCTTGCACCGGATTCGCACAGGTGATGGGAGCCGGTGCAGCGATGGATATTTGCGGCGGCAATACGTTGTCAATGACCACCGCAAGGTCAATGCCGGAGCAGCCGTTGGCCGTATTGGTAAGCAGTAGCTGGTAAATACCCGGCTGGTCCACCATCGGGTTTTGGGTGTCTGCCCCGCTGACAATATTGCCGTTGGAGGTAGTCCAAGCGTATGCAATACCCACACCCATGCTGGAACCATCGGCATTCAACAGGGTCGTTAAAAGGACACAACTGAGCGTGTCCGGCGCATTGGCGATAACGATGACCACATTGGTGTCGGCTACCACCAACGTATTGGCGGCACTAACGCAGCCATTCAGGCTATCCAGCACTGTCAGCGTGTACGATCCGGCTGAATTTACAAGCGGATTCAGGGTGTTTTCCCCGGAAACTATATTACCGCCGTTGGTTGCAATCCAAGTATAGCCAAACTGCGCACCACTGCTCGAACCATTCCCCGAGAGCACCACGCTCGACGACTGACAAGTAATACCACCGGGGGGCAAAATGGTTGCAACCGGATAATTCATATTCGCGGTAACCACCACAGAACCACTCGAAGTACAACCATTGGCGGTATTCTGAACCACCACGGCATACGTACCGGCAGCATCCACTGTTGGATCGGAAGTATTTTGACCGGCCACAATATGGCCGCCATTGGTGGCCGTCCATTGAATGAGCACCATGGGCGGCTGGGAAAGCGCAATATTGAGTTGAATGGTGTCTGCACTGCACGTAATTTGTTGGGTTGGGGGCACCACCAAATACGGTAGCGCAGTGTCGCCCACCACCACAACCGTATCCCTAGAGGTGCAGTTGTTGGTGGTATTCGTGACATTGAGCACATAGGTACCAATGGCATTGACGAGCGACGTCGGGGCGTTCTGGCCTGCCACAAAATGACCATTGGTGGTCGTCCAGGCGTATGCAATATTAGAGCCCGTGGAAGAGCCCGTGGAAGAGAGCGTGATGGTATCTTGAAAGCAGGTGAGCGTATCCGAGACCAGTGCGATGGCTACGGGCGGCGTGGTGGTCGCTGCTACGAGTATTTCCGCCGTTGAAGTACAGCCCGTATTGGTATTGGTAACGGTGAGTACATAGGTGCCAACCTGATTGACAACGCAGTTTTTTTGATTGGCGCCGGAGACGATGTTGCCGTCAAGTGTTTCCCAGGCAAATACAGAAAATCCCGACTGATTGGAATTGCCGATGAGGGTGGTGGTAGTAGATCCACAACCCAACGGCGCCGGCGGGGTAATCCAAGCCGACAGCGGGTTGGGGTTGAGCACCACATTAATCGCAGCCATTTTTTCACAAACAGTACCGTCAGGTGCAGTGTAAGAGACGGTCAGTGTGTACAATCCTGCGGCATTGACCACCGGGTTGAGGGTGGTTGCTCCACTGACAATATTACCTTCGGCCGTTTCCCACAGGTAAGCAATGTTGGCCCCGGTACTTGATCCGTTGCCATTCAGGGTCAAAGACGCGCCCTCGCAGGGCAAGGTGACAACGGCCGGAGCCGCCATGGCCGTAACACTCACCACTTGGATCCGCACGGTATCCCGCACAACACAAACAGGCGCGAACACGATGTCGTCCAGCGCAAAGTCATTGCCGCCCAGTGCCGTGTTCTGGTTAACAATGCAAATAGTCGCGCTGGAATTTGCGCCGCTGTTCCAGATTTGAAAATAATTTTGCCAGTTGCAAACAGAACTGGGCGCATTGAAAATAGGCCCAACAACGCCTCCATTGATGGAAAACTGCAACAACGCCGGCGATCCGGCCACCACCGAGGTAACCCAGGCAGAAAGAACATACTGGGCATTGGGGATGACAGAGACGGTTTGACACCAAACATCCTGGTTGGGGGAACCGGCACCATTGACCACCATCATACTGCCTGCGCCGGAGGTATGGTCGTCACAGGGCGCAAAACTCGGGTGATCGTCTTGCGGGTTGTCCAATACATCGTAAATACCCTCGGGCACCAAATTGCCCGGACTGTACCCGTAATCGCTGGTGAAGCCGGTATTGCCCTGTTCAAAATCGCCGTTGACCACAAGGTTGTTGTTCAAATCAGCGGCACTGCCGGAAAGCACATAAAAGGTAGATTGCGTCACGTTCACCGTCGGCTGCAAGGTATTAGCCCCCGTCAGTCCCGTCACGGGCGTCCACATGAAACTCAGGTAGTCACCCGAAATACTTCCACTGAGCTGGGTGGGCGATGGCGGCGAACACAAATAAATATCGTCTCCGGCATCAACCGTGATGGAGCATTGCCCGCTGGATTTGGGCAGAACAGTTACAAGCAGAAACGCTGAAAGCGCTACACGAAAAATTATGTTCATAGAAAGTGGTCAATCTGCTGAATGGATTGGAAATGCAAATAAACGTACAAACCGACAGGATGCAAGCAAAAATTTTTTGAAGCGCCATTTTGAAGCAATTTTGAGGAAACGGTAGCGCTACACAGGAAACGGTCGTTGATATAACATCATTCTTACATATTGCCGAAAAACGACCTTGCTCAAAAAATAAATTGGTTGAATATGGTTAATTATTCGGATATTTCGGACGAGCCAAGGCCGGTTTATTGCCTAATCCGACTTTTTCTAACCATTCTCCCGTATGTTGCTTATGGCTCCTTTTTTTACTCCGTCTCTGCCGGTAATCATCCTTGATACCCTGAACGTTTGACCAAGAAAAACGGCGGTGGTGCTCTAAGCGCCACCGCCGTTGGTCTATTGAGAGTTGTTGTACCTTTGCCAAAGCTTTATGGAGAAGAAACTACGTCAATTTACAATATTGGTGGTGGCCTGCGGCTTGTACGCCTGCGCACGCCAGGGCGCGCCCACGGGAGGCCCCAAAGACACCACACCGCCCACGGTTGTCAGCCCGGGCAGTACACCCAATTATGCCACGCGCTTTCATGAGAAGCGTATCGAACTCAAATTTGACGAGTGGATCACCCTCTCCGAAGCAGCAGCGCAGGTGATGGTGTCCCCCCCCTTGGTGAAACGCCCCGAGGTGACGCTCAACGGCAAAACAGTCGTCGTAAAATTTGATAAAACCGAGCAGTTTCGTGAAAACACCACCTATACCATCAATTTTGGCACTGCGGTAAAAGATCTCCACGAAGGCAACCCTGCCAAAGACCTACGCTTTGTCTTCTCCACCGGCGATTACATCGACAGCCTCCGCAGCACCGGAAAAGTGGTGGATGCCTTCTCCGGCGAACCCATCGACAACATCGCTGTCATGTTGTACGACATGCTGGCCGACAGCGTGGTGCGCAAAGAACGCCCCTACTATTTTTCCCGGACCGATAAATCAGGAACCTTTGAGGTGCTCAACATCAAAGCAGGTCGTTACAAAGCGGTAGCTGTGGAAGATCTGGACCAAAACCTACGGTGGGACGGTGAAAATGAACGCATTGGATGCTTGGATGCTGCGCTGCTGGTACGAGACTCCATGCGCGGCTCTCTGCTATTTCGACTGTTTAAAAACCAACCGCAATTCAGACTCGGAGAAAAAAATACAGGCACTTTTGGCGTGGTACGCCTAAAATGCAATACCACCACAGACTCGGCAGTGGTACGCCCCGAGCCAGTCGCCGGGCTGAAACTACTGCTGGAAAAAGCACAGGACTCTATTCAAGTGTGGTACGATATTGACCAGCCTACCGCGTGGAAATTATTGGTCAACAACGATACCGTACCGGTCAAACCGCTTTCCAAAGATGAGTTTTTATTAAAACACTCCCTCCGACTCGCCAGCGATGCCCCCGCGGCAACCCTTGGCAGAAAAGCACCACAAAACATACCGATTCCAGTCCCTACAATAACCACCATGACCCAAAACCCACAAAAACCAGCCGTTTTCCAGTTTAACTACCCCGTCGTCTCCACTGACAGCACCCTTTGGATGCTGCTGGTTGACAGCGTTCGGGTCCTTAATTTTTCGCTGAAAACTGACAGCACCGCACCGCGAAAAATTGCGCTACAACACGCCTGGCTGCCCGGAAAAACATACCTTCTAGAAATGCGCCCGGGCGCTGTAACCGACTTCTGGGGACAAACCAACACCGACACCCTGCGCCGCAACCTCGCGGTGCCAACCGACAAACAACTAGGGGGGCTCCGCCTGAAAATGGAAGACCTGCGCCCCAACCAAGCATACGTCGTGCAACTCCTCGATGGTGTTGTCCCCGTGGAAGAACGGCAATGGGTAGCCGAAGATCCTGCATTTACCTTGGTTTTCAATAGGCTCAATCTGGCAACCTATACCGTGCGACTCCTGGAAGATCTAAACAACAACGGACGCTGGGATACCGGCGATTATTGGTCTCACCGCCAACCAGAAAAAACTGTTTCAAAAAAACTAGAGCCCCTGCGCGCCAACTGGGAGGTAGAAGCCACCATTTCGCTCCACACCGATGCGTTGAAAAGAAAGCAATAAGATAGATCTTTTAAGCCTGCCTTGAACACCCACAGTGCCTACTGTTCATCCTTTCTTGGTCTTCCCAACCAAGGCCAAATGCTTTCAAACCAAGCCAAAGCGCCCTGCTTGTGAGGATAGGCCTGGCGAATAAAGTCCACAGGCAGCATTCCAATGGGATTGAAGACCAAGCTCAACGTAATTTGGTATCGTGCTGTACGTTTCTGCTTGGCGACAACGCCAAGCAGGGCGCTAAAAAAAACTTTTGCTTCCTTGCACACCGCTGCGTTTAGCGAGTGGTTGACAAGGAAGCCATAGTTGGGCGACTTATATATTATCTAGGTTGCTGGCAATGTTTTGACCTTCTGCAATCGAAAGTCCGGTAATTTCAGAGACAACTTCAATTGTAAAGCCTTTTTGTAGGGCATTCTCTGCAATTTCTTCCGTTCTGCTTTTCAATGCTTCATTTACAGCCGTTGTAATTTCCAACTGTACCGTCTCCACAAAACTCGCGTCGCTTCGCTGCCCTTCCATATATCTGTCATATTCCTTGCGGTCAGCAGGGTCTAATTTCAGAATGTCCAGTTTTTGGCTGGCTGATTTCAGTCCCTTTGCTGTGAATTCATCTTTGATTTCTGCCGTTTTTAGAAAGTATATCCACTCGTCCAGCGTATCCTTGGCGACTTCATTGAACCGATTGGTTTTTATCACATAGTACTCCGGATACAAGTCGGATACCGATGACTTCTTGAAAAGTTCCTTCTGCTTATCCGACAGTTCCAGTTCATGGTTGCTGTGTATGCCAACGAAGGTGGTGGTCCCATGATAAACGTAGTCATCTCCCTGACCGAGGTCAAAGTACACGATATTCACGGAGTAGACTTTTTTGACTTGGGAATACGGCTGTCCTTCGGCGATATGCTCCACGATGACCTTGGCCGTTCCATAAAGCATTCGTTGGAAGTAGTCAGCCTCACGAGTATTCTGAATTTCTACGATGACCAATTCACCCTTTTTATTTTCCACAAGAATGTCTACCCGATTGAACTTGTCGTCCTCGGTTTCTTTATTTTCCTCACTTTCAAGGATTTGCTTTATTTTAAAATCTTCATGGAGCAACTCAGAGAGGAAGCCTTCCAAGATGTCGAAGTTCGCCTTGTTGCGGAGGAGCCGCTTAATTGCCCAGTCGAAGCGGACTAGTTTTTTTGCCATTATTGATAAATTTTGATACAAAAATAGGGCAAAAGTTGTTAGATGACAACTTTTCGCCTTGCGTGGTGTTCCTTAAACGCTCCCCTAGGCTATTAAGTGAAAAAACCGATCTCCCCGCCGCGCTCGGGTCTTTTTTTGACCCAGCGCCGCTCCAGCAGGATTCCATGCTAAAGTACAAACCTTTCAGCCTTTCTTGGTCTTCCCAACCAAGGCCAAAAGCCATCAAATCAAGCCCAAGCGCCCTGCTTGGCGTTGTAGCCAAGCAGAAACGTACAGCACGATACCAAATTACGTTGAGCTTGGTCTTCAATCCCATTGAGATGCTGCCTGGACTTTATTCACCTGGCCGGAAAGACCAAGAAAGGCTGAAAACTGCTCTGGCAAAAACAGACGGCTCATTCATTAAATGGCTCAACCGAATCAAAAAAGCACACCTCATCATTCTGGATGATTTTGGACTCCAACCCATATCGCAGCAGGTTAAACTCGCGCTGCTTCAGATCATCGAAGACCGATATGAAAATGCTTCCACCAATCTTCTGCTCTCAGTTACCCGTGTCCAAATGGCACGAATACTTCGCAGAACCAACCATCGCCGACGCTTTACTCGACAGAATCATTCCGAAAGCGCACCGAATCGAACTCAAAGGAAATAGTAAAAGAACTCAGATTATTCAACTATCTTAGGATCCGATTTGCGTAGTTATCCACATGGGGTCAGATACTCTGGAATATACACTAATCACATAAATCACAGTTCAGACAGTTGATGAGGGTCATGCCCCCACACCCTTTGAATATCGGAGAGATTTTGGTAGGACTTGGCTACTCACCAGAGTGGCGCTGGGTCAAAAGACCCAAGCGCGGCGGCTTTGGATCGGTGGTGGAGCTAAGGTAGGAATTGGGGGCAGGCTGGGAACACCACGCGGGGCGGAACCTTGGTTTTGTCGTCAAAATGATATGACTACCAGTGTCGTCCATAATATTGTGCCTACCCCAACAAGCAGGTTTTTCAAATGTTTACAGTGCAATTTTACTGTAATGTTACGAGGATTCTATAAATCCATCGTAACTAGTCAGCGTGCCTCCTAACCAGTTACAATCCATCATGACAAAAAACAGGCCACCCCAACTCTTGGAATGACCTGTTTTTTTTATGCCTTACACTATTCTACTGTTTCGTAAACGAGCCCTCCAGACGACCTGAACCCGCTTGCACCGAAAGCCGGTAAACACCTCCGGGAAGATGGGAAATATCCATCATAAAACTGGCGGCATTCGGCACTACTTGCGTTTGTACCAGACGACCGTCAGCGTGATATACTTTCACCGTGGCCTGACCAACATCGGTGCCATTTTCCAACATAGCCGTTACATTGAGCCAGTTGGATGCCGGATTGGGTGACAATACCAAAGAGGATGCTTTGCCACCCACCTCGGTGATCGGCGACGCACACATCACCGATCCCAACACAAAACCATCATGACAATCCGGATGCAAGTGATCAACCACGCCAAATTCATATACCGTGGTGCCATCACCGGGGAAAGGCCCCAGTATAATGGGCTGCTGGGTGTTGTATGGATACGTGCCGTATTGGTTGCCATTGCCCACCACATCAAATCCACCACTGCCGCCATTCAAATGGTTAAACGTCAAGGCCACAAAAAATTGACCACAAAGACACGCCGTCCGAACCCCGTGTACGTCGGTAATATGGCAATCATGGCTGCTGCCAAGGCAGGCAGGCACCAAAAATTCTACCGTCCTACAACAGGCCGCAGAGCCGGCATTGAGGAAGCATATTTTTACCACATCGTGGGTGCCACCACTCCAAGGAAAATGGATGAAATTGAGCGGCAATTGACTGAGTTCAAACATCCCCTGGAATACGTCATTGGCCCATACCCCAAACACATTGCCCGGCGGATTGGATACCTGGAAGTTGACAAACAGGTTGTAGGTGCTGTCCGACGTGCAATCGCCCGGAGCAACCACCAAGCCGGTAATGGCACAGCCCTGGGAATATAGACAGCTTGGAATCGGAAACTCAAGCGTTCTGCAGCATGTATTCGCCCCGGTATTGCCTCCGATGCACACTTTGATCACGTCGTTCGGGCCCATGCCATCCCAAGGAAAATGGTCAATGTGCAGGGGCAACTGGTTCAGGTTGAATACGCCAATTAGTACGCCGTTCCCCCACACCACAAACTCCGTTGCCGTTGAGTTGGCCACACCAAAATTGAGCGTCAAGTGGTAGGTGCTGTCGGGGTTGCAATCGCCGGTGTCCACGTGCAGGTTCACAATCTCACAGGGATCGCACACGGGCGCCTGTATATCCTTCGCCACACAGCAATCCGGGTGGTCGTTGATGCACACGCGGATCACGTCAAACGGATTGCCACTCGCCGGAAAATTCGGTATGTGTAACGGCAACTGATTCAACGGGAATGCCCCAAGGTACTGGTTGTTGGCCCACACCTCGAAAAGATCGTTGCCAGGGTTGGTGACACCAAAATTGACGTTCACATGGTAGCCTCCCGCCGGGTTGCAATCTCCAACCTGCACCGATAAATCAAAAATGTGGCACGTGCCCAAGCAGTTGGGCGCCACCACTGCTATCGTCCGACAACACGTGGCTGCTCCGCCAGTCAGAAAACATACTTTCACCACGTCATTCACGCCGCCGCCCCAAGGGAAATTGTTGATGTGCAGCGGCAACTGACTCAAATTGTACGTTCCAAACAACACCCCATTGGCCCATACGCCAAACACATTGCCAGGAGGGTTCGCCACCTGAAAATTCAGGTTCAATACGTATGTATGGTCCGACGTACAATCGCCCGTGCTGGCCACCATTCCGAATATTTCACAGTCGCCCGGAGGCGTAAGACAATTCGGTACGGCAAATTCCACCGCTTCACAACAAACCGCGCTCGGATTGGTGGGTGAATTACCAAAACATACCCGCAACACGTCGTTGGTGCCCCCATTCCACGGAAAATTCGGAAGGGTCACCGGCAACTGGTCCACTAAATAGATACCCATAAATTGTCCGTTGGCCCACACGCCAAACAGACTATCCTGCGCATTGGATACTTGAAAATTAAACGTCACCACATAGGTACTGTCGCTCGTACAATCGCCCGTGTGCACCACCAAGTTGGTGATGTCGCAAGGAGCAGAGCCGTGCAAGCAATCGGGAATCGGAAACTCAAGCGTTCTGCAGCATGTATTCGCCCCGGTATTGCCTCCGATGCACACTTTGATCACGTCGTTCGGGCCCATGCCATCCCAAGGGAAATGGTC
>JBIPOY010000364.1:0-3858 GCA_044378705.1 Saprospiraceae bacterium | reverse complement strand
GTTGGGTAATCTTGATGGTACGGAACCCTTGAAGTGCAACGGAGATGTTACCACCCTCAAGATAGCAAGTATCTCCGGCGGTTCAGGTGGTCCATACCAGTTTAGTCTTGACTTTGGGGCCTTATTGAACCAAGATTTCCCGGTCAGCCTCAGTGGAGGAGAGCATTTTATCACCTATTTTGACGTGAATGGCTGTTTCTACACCGATACCATTTTCGTGAATGAGCCGGATCCGATCGAAGTAACCTTTGCCAAACTCGTTCATGAGATCGAACTGGGTGATACTACCTACCAATTAAAACCGCTTATTACGGGTGCTGCCGTAGCAACCTTCACTTGGACACCCGGGGAGTTGCTGCATTCACCGGACAGCCTGAATCCATTTGTGTTCACTTTTGAGTCACAGAAGTATCTGCTGGAAGTATTTGATGAAAACGGCTGTTCCGGAAGAGGTTCAATAGACATCCGAGTGGATCCAAATCGGAATGTATATATCCCCAATGTTTTCAAACCGGGTACCGGCAGGCTCGACGATCACTTCAATGTATATGTAGGCCGGGGAATAGAAACCGTGAACTACATGCGTGTGTACGATCGCTGGGGAGAACTACTGTTTTCTCGTGATAATTTCCTGCCCAGCAATGACAGCGCTGCCGATGGTTGGGATGGAAAAAACAACGGTGACTTTGTGAATCCGGGTGTTTTTGTGTACATCATTGAAGTCAAATTCCTAGACGGTGAGGTACTGCTTTATCGCGGGGATGTGACCGTGATACGGTAAAGCAGATGGTTTCCTAAAATAAAAAAAGCCCGAATCGCGATCGCGATTCGGGCTTTTTTATGGACAATATAACCACAAGCTCAACGCATTTTAGGTTGTCTGCGTTTACTGCCCGGTCTAAAACCTTTTCCCCCCATCATGGCCATCATAGAAGGATTCATGGTTTGTCCTGCCTGTTTCAATTGTTTCTCCACCTCTTTGATTTGCTCTTTGAGCATCGGCTCCGTGACGGTGAGTTTTTTCAATTCTGCGAAGTGGTTTTGAGCGGCTTTGATGTTATTTTTTCCGGCGGAAATCATCACCAACTGAAGTTTTGCAGCTGCACGCTCATTGTCGGTTGGAAGACCGGATTGGAGTGATTTCTTGATCCAGGTTTCTGCGGCTTCAAAATCTCGCTTTTGCATGGCTACTGCCCCTAATGTCATGTAGTAAACGCCTTTATACCCCACCAGCAGTAATTTTGGGAAAAAAGTAAGTTTAAGGCGCGCTTCGGCCTCGTCCAAACGCTGCTGACTGAGCAATTGGTTGGTAGAAAGAATGGTGCCGAGTAAAATATAGCCTAGCAGTAACACAAGCCCCGTCAAGAGGAAGGGGAATCCATACCAAAAGCCAAAGGCCCACCAAAGGGCAATACCGCCCAAAATACCGCCCGCGATCAGGGCGAAACGAAGATAAATATTGATTGTAAACATACAAAGAGTTTAAAAAATGAAGCTCAACAATACGACTGACCAACGCCCACCCCAACTTCAGCGTAAAGTTTCCAAGATCCGATGATTGAAAAAGGGCTGATACCGTCGGGTGCAAAGGTATTACAGTTTCTTAAACACCAGCAACCCGTTCGCAGCACCAATGGCTTTGTACTTCAGATATTCTTTATCACAGGAGATAATAATATTACACTGAACCTCATTTTTGCTTTTTTCTACAAAGCACCAACCGTCTGAAAGATCAGTACTGTCTATTTTACAAGGTGTCGTGCTGCAAGAGCCATCTATCTCAAGGTCGGTTTCTAAAGAAAGTTTTCCCCTGTTGAAATGGCGCATTTGGGTGTCTGAAATTTCGAGTATATAGGTAGAATCCTGCTCACTCTGCCATCGCCCTTGCAATGTTTTGAGCAAATCCGACGCATCGGGACCGGTTGTCTGGGAAATAACTGCTGCGCCTTTTTGATCAGATGAAGTCTTTGAGTTTAAATTGTCACAGGCGAGAGCGGTGGTAATAATGGCAAACAGGGTCAGTGATTTGAGCATAAAATTGGTTTTATTGAAATTGTGTAAAATATCATCTTCGGACAATGATACCATAACCTGATCCGGGAGCCATTTCCAAGGCGACTTGGATGCCATTGGCCATCGGAACAAGTTGTACTTCAAAGTCTATGTGTTTGTTGTTGTTGTAATGAAAGGACGTTCTAGGGCTTCCAATAGTGAAATTTGATCGGTTTGAGAGGCATTCAGGATTGTTATCGCTGGTAAAAACATCCACAGTGTTGCCGGATTTTTGTAAGATAAAAGATGCCACAATATTGCCAAAATCAACAGTCACTTTGTGAGGCCCTTCACTGAGCGCAAACAAACGGCGGTTGGAATTGATCGGATCAGCACCAATGACCGCTGCTTCTTCGAACGCAACCCTGCACCAATTTTCTTGGGCAGAAGCCGCCATCGGAGGAGCCTGTTTACTAAACGCAAACTTAAGTCCGGTATTTTTTGAGCCCTCAAGCGGTGAGGATTGGTTGCAGGCGATCAAACCGCACAGCGACAGGACCAGCCAATAATGGTTGTTCATAACTTATAATCAAGTCGAAGGGTGTAATTGCGTGGCGCATCCAATAGGGCTGGTCGAATGGAATATTCTGCATTGAACAAATTTCCACACAACGCACTGATTTTCATTTTTTTGTTGATTGAAAAAGCAGCTCGAAGATCCACGACAGTCGACCCATTGCGGTGTTCCTCTCTAAATTTTCGCACCGCAACAAATTCCTTGGGCGCCAGCGCTTCCGGCAAAATTACCCCTTTAATTTTTCCCTCAAACAATTCATCAATGGCCATCATAAAACTATAATACTGCACTGATAATCCGATAGAGAAACGTTTGATGCTGTATTCAGCGTCAAATTTCAGGGTCTGATTGAATCTGTATTTCAATACGTTGGTGGTATCCGAAGAGCCGTAGTTCAAATCAGGATTTTTTGAATCAAAGCGCTTGTAACGGGGTGTAATGCCGGTAAATCCGGTCAGCAAAGTAAGCGTCCCGCCTCCAAGGCTTCCTTGGCCCAACACCGAAATTTCATAGCCGGTGATACGCGTATCCCCTGAATTTTCCGACCTAAAACGTGTTTTTCCCTGAATTCCTTGCGGGCCAAAACTGAAAATAATAGTATCGAGTACGAACTGCATCATATTTTGGTACTCCGAAACGAAACCTGTTATATCGACAAATCCTTTCCATTGTCCGAGTTTAAAGCCCTGTTTGAGGCCGAGTTCTGCCGTCCAACCAGTTTCTGAAAAAAGTGTTGGGTTGGGCACGACATTGTTGCCAACGCCAAAGTCAGTGTTGATGAACTTCTCAGCGATGGTGGGATACCGATATCCTTGTCCCCAAGACGCCCGAAAATAGGTGGCTGCTGCTGCCCGATAATTGGCTCCAAATCTGAAAACCGGTTTGCCCTCCTCCACTGTACCATTCGGAATGATCCCGAAAACTTGGGTAGGGCGGTCAATCCAAACGGTATCGGGACTGTGTTGAATATTGTGTTCGTAGCGCAAACCTGCAGAAAGATTGAGCCGGTCAAAAACCTTGTAATCCGCTTGAGCATACGCCGCCAAATTGCGAGAAGTAAATTGGGCATCACTGTATATTTCGGCATCCACCGTGTTATACATCCCTACGATTCCGGCGGTGGTCACCAGACCAATGTTTTTCATAGCTCGCTGAAACTGATATTCGCCATAGTAAAGACGGCTATCATTGCTTTGATTGCCGGAATTGTTGTTGTGGATATAGTAGTAACGACTCAGTATTTTATGCCGGTTGCCACTTTTGTCATAATATTGAATGGAAGGGTCTAT
>JBIPOY010000363.1:0-3870 GCA_044378705.1 Saprospiraceae bacterium | reverse complement strand
CGGCAAATCAATAGGGGGGGATCGCAAGGCTTTTATGGCATTTTCGCTGATTCGCCTTGGGATAGACAATATTCCGTACACGATAAACCTAGTGAATACAGATGGGACCATTAACTATGACAATGTTACGGAGTTTTCTGCGGCTGATTATGCCCTGATGGGCAGTTATGCCCGAAAATTGAAGAATCCGGCGTTGTCTGTTGGCGGCAGCGTGAAAGTGGTGCGGCGTGTGATCGGTTCATTTGGTAGTTCTTGGGGTTTTGGGGCTGATTTGGGGATGCAATATCGCAAAGGGAATTGGATGCTGGGCGTGCAGGGGCGTGATCTCACGACGACATTTAATGCCTGGTCTTTTAACCTGAATGAACAGGAAAAAGCGGTATTCAGCGCCACGGACAATGAAATACCCGTCAGTAATACCGAAATAACGCGCCCAAGGCTCGTGGTCGGAGGGGCTTATAAAATCAAATTATCGTCAAAAACAACCTTGTTGCCAACCTTGGATTTGGAATGTACGACCGACGGACAGCGCAATGTCCTGATCAGCAGCAAAGGGCTTAACCTTGATCCTCGGTTTGGGGTGGAGGCGGAGTATCGGGGTCTCGTGCAGGTTCGCATGGGGGTGGGTAATTTTCAGCGCATCAAGGTTGACTTTAATTCTGGGGAGGAAAACCTATCGGTACAGCCCAATTTTGGGCTCGGACTTCACTTTGGGCGCGTGCAACTGGATTATGCGTTGACGGACATCGGCAATGTTTCAGCAGTGCAATATTCTCATATATTCTCACTTCGTCTGGATATAAAGGCGCGTAAAAAAGCCGGCGAATGACCATTCTATACGAAGACAACCACCTGCTGACGATCAACAAACCCGCGGGATGGCTTGTTCAGGGCGATAAAACGGGCGATGAGACGCTCACAAACTGGGGAAAGGAATACCTGAGGGTAAAATACGACAAACCGGGGGCTGTTTTTTTACATCCGGCGCACCGCATTGACCGACCGGTGAGTGGTGCGGTGTTGTTTGCCCGTACAGATAAGGCGTTGGGTCGTATCAACAGCTTGTTTCGTGACAAAAAAGTTCAAAAAACCTACCTTGCTTTGGTATTACAAGCGCCCGCGGTGCCTGCGGGCACCCTGCGGCATTTTCTGTTGAAGGATGAAAAGAGGAATGTAGTGGAGGTTCATTTTCATCCTGTTGGGGATGCAAAAGAGAGTATCACCGAGTACGAGACCATCGGTGAACGGGGAGGGTACACCCTGTTGCGCGTGTCGCCCATTACGGGGCGATCGCACCAGATTCGGGCGCAGTTGGCGGCTATTCGTTGCCCCATCTTGGGGGATCTCAAGTATGGCGCTCCGGCGCCTCTGCCGGACGCCTCCATTGCCCTCCACAGTTGGCGCATTGATTTGACACATCCAGTGAAGCAGGAGCCCTTGTTGATAGAAGCCGCGTTGCCGGAGCGTGGGTGGTGGAATGGTTGTTGGTGAGTATTTGTCGCTTTGGATAGGCCGAGTAAGCGCGCGCGTTTTGAGGGATAAAAAAAGCCTCACGTCCATTACGACGAGAGGCTCCGAAAACAAAAAACAGCAGAATTTTTCTGGAGGCAAACTTTGTGACGAACGAAGCAGTTCTGTTGATTATACATTGCTGATTTTTCGCACCACTTTGTAGAGTCTTGTTGACTCATTGACATCTTCTTCAAAGGGGTCATTGTCGAAGTAATTGGCAGAGATCAACTTCATTCGCACAATACGGCCCCGGTTGTTGTGTATTTTTTGCACATATTTCACCCACACGTTGCCATTGGAGCGAACAGCATAGATTTCGTTGTCGCGTATGTCATTCAGGTTTTCGACTGATTTGCAGACCACAATATCGTTGTGTTTGATGACAGGATCCATTGAGTTACCATCAATTTGGAAAGCCACCAAGCCGGCGCCGGAAACCCCCGGGATGGAAAAATAGGTGTTGTCTTCTTGGTTGTCAGCGCCGAGTGTTGCCCCTGCGAATGCTCGAACGGTGGTGAACAGAATATTTCCCGGACCACCTGTTGCCAACCGATCTGCCGAAAAGCTATCTCCGGGGGCATCAAAGCCGAAGGGATTTCCGATACCGTGGAGCAGCCAAGCTTCATTGATGTCAAAGGAGCGGCAGAATGACTGCGCTTGTCCGTAATCAATGACCCTTTTACTTTCGGGGTTGAGGAAGGCCCGTATGATGTGCCCGTATGCTTTATTGCCAAGCACTTTGTCTGCCACGTCACCAACGCCCCTACCGCTCCGATCGTTTTTGACAATAGCGCCGCGATCTTCTAGTAGTTGAAAGGCTTGGACGAAGCGTTTATTCAGGTCAATTCTATCTTCCTTAATCATGAGGTTAAAGGTTTAGCGTTATCGCTGTGGATGGATTGGTGAGGCGTATTGCCGTGTTGATGGGCCATTTCATGCTGCAAATTTAAAACAAAGAGTTTTTAAAAACAAAAAATGTCAAAGAATTTTTTTCAAAAAAAAATATTTTTTGAAAAAAAAGTTCATATACATTTGATAATAAGTGTTTTATATGAAATTTTGGTATTGGTTCATTTCAAACAACCTTTGGGTGCTCCATGTCGGTATTGTATGTTTTTGGGCAAGGGTTTAAAAAATAATCGTACTTTTGTGGACTAAAGTTACTTGTGTGGACACTAAATTAATGGGTTACTTTTGAGTTACTACAATTTATGGCGATAACTATTTCACTGCTGAATCACAAAGGTGGGGTTGGCAAAACCACGAGTGCTGTTAATATCGGTGCGGCGATGGTAGAATTGGGTCAGCGGGTGCTACTCATTGACCTCGACCCACAAGCCAACCTAACCATTTCTCTGGGCGTACCCCGACAGAAGATCACGGTGTATGAAGCGCTGCGAGGAGAAGGGGAGTTTGCGCCCTATACCCACAAGCCCGGGATGGATGTGGTGACTTCCTCGCTCGATCTTTCCGGTGCAGAGATGGAGTTGATCAATGAAGCAGGCCGGGAGTATATCCTCCGGGAGTTGTTGATACAGGTGTCTGATGACTATGATTACATTATTATTGATTGCCCCCCGTCCTTGGGTTTGTTGACCCTGAATGCTCTTACAAGTAGCCGCTATGTATTGATTCCTTTACAAACGGAATTTTTGGCGGTACAGGGATTGGCGAAAATCAAGCAGGTGATAGACAAGGTACGGATGCGCCTGAACAAGAATTTGGAGATGTGTGGCGTCATTGCCACCATGTACAACAGCCAGCGGGTACTGAACCGTGATGTGGTGGATACGATACAGAAATTTTTTGGTGAAAAAGTGTTCAAAACACTGGTACGAGACAACATAGCCTTGGCAGAAGCACCTGCACAGCGCAAAGATATTTTTGATTACAGTCCAAAGAGCCCGGGGGCTGTAGATTACCTCGAGTTGACCAAAGAGATCATTGGACGCACGAAAGGTCAATAACGTTACTATCAGCCAACAGCAAAAAATCATGAGTAAAAAGAGATTTTTGGAAGGTCTCGATGGCCTTTTCAGCGAGGCAAAAGTCAGTGCCGGCAGCACCGTGGCTTCTGTGGCGACAGTGTCTGCTCCTGTGACGGCTGCAGTGCCGGATCGCCGGAGCGGCCATAAGAATTTTATGTCTAATTTGGATTTTCTGCTGCAGGAAGCGCTGGAAGAAAGTTTGAATAAATACGAGTCTAGCCGCTCTGACGATACGGAGCCTGGCCATAAATCAAAATCAGCTTCCCGGGAAAAAGCCGCTCCCTTGCGGTATGGCCTAGACGCATTGATTCGTCAAACCATTGATGTGAAAGACATTACGACCGACGATGCTACCGGTAAACGCCGGCTC
>JBIPOY010000362.1:0-3871 GCA_044378705.1 Saprospiraceae bacterium | reverse complement strand
CAGGGCCTGATGCCGAACGACATTGTGCGTTCAGTTTCGTGCACCAACTCCATTTGAGCCTGTGCGACGGAAACAGTAAAAAGTAGGGCCAGTAATGGGGAAAGGGATTTGATTTTCATTTTTTGCTGTTCAGTGGGTGGAAGGAGGCGGGTATTAACGGGGTATTGTAGGAAAGACCGGGCAAGACTGCAAAAAAAAGTCTTCCCGAAGGGTCATTTGGGCTTTTTTTTCTGGTGTTTTATCTTCATATCCGGCCAAGTGGAGCACGCCATGTGCCATAATTCGGCACAATTCATTTTCAAAAGACACCCCCTGTGCGGCGGCGTTGTCGCGTACGCGGTCGGCACTGATAAAGACATCGCCATGAACGGCATCGTGTGCATAGGGAAAGGTAATAACATCGGTATAATAGTCGTGGTCGAGGTATTCCACGTTGATACCCCGCAGGTGCTCGTCTGAGCAGAAGATAAAGTTCACTTCTTCCAGGGCTTTCTCTTCTTGTTCGGCAATAGACGTCAGCCAAGACACCAGTTTTTGTTCGTCGGGCAATTCGAATGTTACGTCTTCAAAATGAAAGGCGATGGGTGTTTCCGGCACTTCATCCGGCAATTCAGGAAAGTTCATGTTATTATTTTTTGTAACTACTTGGGAGATTTTGTCTGAGACAAAAGGTTTTCTTCTGCGTACTGCCCCTTAACGCAATAAACCTCCGAAGGTAAAAGCCTTTGGAGGTTCATTGCGTTAAGGGGCAGTACTGGTTGTCGGTTGAGCACGTATTGACCGAAGGGTACATGTTTGCGCGCAACTTTCGTACATACACACTGGGTCGCTGCGGAGGAGCACCTCTTATTTAAGCGGTGTAGAGGCTTGACTTTGAAGACATCGAAAGCCTTGGGCCGTTCAAAACCATTTTGTGTAGGGTATAGATACCTGGTATCAGGTAATATTGAATCGCATTTTCACTGTTCGTCCGCCGTGGGAGAAGCAACATTCGTCGCTCAGGTGTCGCATCAGGAGCAGCCCCCTTCCTCCACAACACTCGAGCAAGTCGGGGCATGTTGGGTCTGGTACCTGACAGGGATCGAAGCCTAAACCTTCATCGCTGACCGACACCGACAAGGATCCCTTTTGGCACTTGAAAGAGATGGAAACATATTTGCGCTGGTCACCGCGGTTGCCATGTAAGATGGCATTGTTGACAGCTTCTGTGATGCTGACCAGAATATCGCCTCGCCTATTGGGTGCAACATTGTAGCGAGTGGCTACATATTGTACAAATGGCTCAACTTTAGCTACGTTTTGGGGGTCTGATGGAAGGGTCAGATTTGTGTGAAGGTCGCTCATTTGAATACTTTTCGTTAAAAAAAGGCAAAAAAAGCCGATTAACACCTTAAATAATAGGGTCGAAAAAGAACGTGCTCTACGAGGTAGATAGAGCAGCATGGAGCGTTTTTGATTGGATTATCTTACAATGATGCCACAAAATTAAAGGATTTTTAACATACGCCGCAAGGGGTAGGTTAAATTTTTTTTTGGATATGGGACAAAAAGGCCCTTTAGCCCTCACAAAGGGCATAAAGGGCACAATATTTTTTTTGTAATAACGTGGGTGGTCGGGTCTGAGACAAGAGAATGGCTATTTTTTTGTCTCAGATATGGCTCCGCTAAGTTTTATTAAAATTCGGCGCTTCCGGGGTAACGGGGGAAGGCGATGACATCGCGGATATTGGTCATGCCGGTTACAAACAGCACGAGTCTTTCAAACCCCAGTCCAAAGCCTGCGTGTGGACAGGCCCCAAAACGGCGTGTATCGAGGTACCAGTAGAGTTCTTCTTCAGAGATGTGCATTTCGCGCATTCTGTTTTGCAGTTTTTCGAGTCTTTCTTCGCGCTGTGAGCCGCCCACAATTTCTCCGATGCCGGGGAAAAGAATATCCATGGCCGATACTGTTTGTCCGGGCACGCCCTCTTTCGGTTCATCTTGGCGCATGTAGAAGGCTTTGATGTCTGCGGGATAGTTGGTGAGGATGACCGGTTTTTTGAAATGTTTTTCGACCAAATATCGTTCGTGTTCACTTTGGAGGTCAGTCCCCCACCCTTCTACGGGGAACTGGAATTTTCCTTTTTTATTGGGGTTAGAATTTTTGAGGATATCGATGGCTTCTGTGTAGGTGATGCGTACGAAGTCATTGTCTATTACGAAGCGAAGTTTGTCGGCGAGTGCCATTTCGCTGCGTTGATCTTGTGGTTTGGCTTTCTCTTCTTCGAGCAGTCGTTCTTCGAGTATCCGAAGGTCATCGCCGCAGTGTTCCAATGCGTAGTTGATGACGTATCGGAGCATGTCTTCGGCGAGGTTCATGTTGTCGTTGAGGTCGTTGAAAGCGACTTCCGGCTCGATCATCCAGAATTCTGCGAGGTGGCGGGTGGTATTGGAGTTTTCAGCGCGGAAGGTAGGGCCAAACGTATAGACGTCTCCGAGGGCCATGGCGCCGAGTTCTGCTTCCAACTGGCCCGACACGGTAAGGTTGGTGGGTCGGCGGAAAAAATCTTGGGAAAAATCGATTTCGCCACTTTCTGTGCGCGGCGGATTATCGAGGGGCAAGGTGGTCACGGAGAACATTTCACCGGCGCCCTCTGCATCACTGGCTGTGATGATGGGTGTGTGCAGGTAGTAAAAACCTCGGTCGTTGAAAAATTTGTGTACGGCAAAAGCCAAGGCATGGCGAATGCGAAAAACAGCGCTGAATGTATTGGTTCGAAAACGCAGGTGGGCCTTTTCGCGCAAGAACTCGAGCGTTTGACGCTTGGGCTGCAACGGAAATTCGTCGGGATTACAATCGCCATACACGATAATTTCAGTGGCTTTTATCTCTACTTTTTGCCCTTTCCCTTGGCTTTCAATCAGTTGCCCGCATGCGCCAATGGCCGCGCCGAATTTGATGCGCTCAAGGGTGGCAGGATCTATTTGCTCAAAGTCAACGACCACTTGGATGTTGTTGGCGGTAGAACCATCGTTGAGGGCAATGAATTGGTTGTTACGGAAAGATTTTACCCATCCTTTCACCAATACGGTTGTGTTGACAGGCTCACTGCGGAGGATTTCAGAAATTTTAATACGCTGCATGGCTGAAATATGTTCACGGTTCGCGGAACGCTTCTACAATGAACGGCGTCCCTATAAAAATAAAACGCAAAGGTAGTTGAAAAGAAAGCGTGATGGTGCAGCAAAAAGAGTATCTGAAAACAAAAGGTGACTTCGATAGCCGTCAAAACCAGCACCAAAAGAAAGAAACCCCAACCGGCACAAGCCGATCAGGGTTTCTTTTATCTATTTTTGTAACTGGTTAGGTGGCACGCTGTCTGGCCCAAAAAGGCCCATTTTCCGCCATACTTCGCAGGTTTTTTTGACCGTAGCGCTGCTACGGTCTACAAAAATCTGCTTCGTCTGGCAAAAAATGGCCACTTTTTTTTCTCAGACGCGACCACGCTAACCAGTTACCTGTTTTTTAAGAAAACAGAGCGCCTATACTTTTCTAGACGCCCTATCCATTCTTAACACGTTATTTTTAATGTGAATAAGGGCGCCCCGGCTTCCCGAGGCGCCCATCATCGATTCATCAATACTATTTTACTTGTATCATCTTCTTCGTTGCCGAAGCCGTTGCCGTCTCCAGCGTGTAGTACAACACACCTGTTGTGCTCAGCAGCGCGCGATCCAACGAAAGGACGTTGTAGCCCTTCGCAAAGTCACCCTTCTGCGTGAATACCATGCGGCCAGTCTCATCGTACACCGTCAACTTCGCGGTGGTGGCCTCCGGCAGGTGGAAACCAATCGCGGTTTTGTTGACAAACGGGTTCGGCTCGTTCTGGTA
>JBIPOY010000361.1:0-3875 GCA_044378705.1 Saprospiraceae bacterium | reverse complement strand
AACTGCAAAATTAAAATAGTCCGCCAATTCACCCGTATCTTTTGTTGCGGGTTGACGTTCTTTGCTACCCATTACACTGTTTACGCCGGGGTACAAAGGGGCAATAACAGTTTTTCAATGTTGAACAAACCCAAAACGACAGAACAATTGACCGGCAACATCAACCATTATTGTCATCTTATAGTGGTTGTGAATGACGTGTGTTTGCAATCAATCAAATCACTTTAATCACAGCCTAAAACAATAAAACGATCATGTACGAAAATTCGCGCCTTATCCTTGATTCTTCTACTATTCCGAACGAGGGTAGCATCACCTGGCGTTCGCCCAGCAACATCGCCATTGTTAAATATTGGGGTAAGTACGGGTTGCAACTGCCGCGCAACCCTTCTCTCAGCCTTACCCTCGCAGCATCTTGTACCGATACAAAATTGGAATACGCATGGAAGGATGGTAACCCCGATGGCCAAATAGACGTCGATTTCTTTTTCCACGAGGAGGAAAACGAGGCATTTAAGGTCAAAATTATCGGTTTCTTGGAAAGCCTACTCCCTGTTTATCCTTTTTTAAAACAACTTAAACTGACGATACGTTCCGGCAACTCATTTCCCCACTCTGCCGGTATTGCTTCTTCCGCTTCGGCAATGTCTGCCCTGGCCCTGTGTTTGTGCTCGTTGGAAGATACATTGTTTGGCACCCTGAAAGAATCGGCTGAATTTGACCAAAAAGCGTCTTATCTTGCACGAATCGGCAGCGGTTCTGCTTGCCGCTCAATTTTCCCTTACGCTGCTGCTTGGGGCGAAACCCCACAATGGAAGGGTAGTAGCAACGAATTTGCCATCCCGATGGAAACCCATATACACGAAACCTTCAAGGATATGCACGACGATATTCTCATCGTAAGCAGGGAAGAAAAGTCTGTCAGCAGCCGCGCCGGACACGCTCTCATGGAAGGAAATCCGTTTGCGGCGCCCAGATATGAGCAGGCACGCACGCGATTTAGTACCTTACTCGATGCCATGCGGGTCGGTGATGTAGAGGTGTTTGGAAAAATAGCTGAAGACGAAGCACTCACGCTACACGCCCTTATGATGTGCAGTAACCCTTCTTATACCCTCCTGCGCCCCGCCTCGTTGTCCATCATTGAAAAAGTACGGCAATATCGAGCCGATACCGGGAACCCCGTATATTTTACGCTAGACGCAGGGCCAAACGTGCACCTTCTTTACCCGGGTGACATTGTACACGAAGTTCGGGCATTCATCGATGAGCAACTCGAAGAACACTGCGAAGACGGCTTTGTGCAACAGGATTGGGTCGGTGAAGGGCCTGAAGAATTATAAGTAACTACTTAGAGAATCACTTCTGATAAAGAAGTGTTTACGTGTAATTAAAAGTAACAATGCAATCTTCCTTTTTACAACTACCTTCCGGCAACATTCATTGCCTCACTTTTGGCTCCGGCCCCGAACTACTCATTGCCCTGCACGGATTTAGCGATCGTGCGCGCATGTTCGCTGTCCTAGAGCCTGCCTTGTCTGAGCACTACACGGTTGTAGCCGTTGACTGGCCATTTCATGGACAAACTGAATGGAATGAAAAAACTTTTTCAAAAAAAGACCTACTGGACATTCTCTACCGCATAGCAGCAGAAAATGGCAGAGATCGGTTCTCTCTAATGGGGTTTAGCTTCGGTGCACGGCTGGCACAAGCCATGCTTCCTGAGCTGGCCGGCAAATTGAACAAATTGTACCTGCTCTCTCCTGACGGCGTGAAAACAAAGGGTATGAGTGCCGCTTCCCAAACACCCATGTGGGTCCGTCAACTGCTTTTCATCTTGTTGCAAAAGCCGGGGTGGTTTATTGGACTCTTAAATATTGGCCGCAAAATCGGTGTCACCCCTCCTCTGATTCACCATTTTCTGACCAACAACCTCAACCGACCCGAACGTTTTCGGCGTACTTTTGGCTGCTGGCTCGCACTGGACTCCTTCTACTTAAGACGCCATACCATCCAGCGTACGCTGAAAGACAGTCAGTTGCCCACCGATGTGTATATCGGACTTCATGATCCTATGCTGACCCAAAAAACGTTGAAAAAACTATTTGAAGGACTGCCCAATGTTCGCATTTTCTGGCTCAAGGAAGGGCACCGTTTGATTGGAGAACAGTTGTGCGAACACCTGAAGCAAAATAGCTTGCAGCCATGATCCAGATAATTTTAGGCCAAACTATTTCGATGAACATTCCTTGTTTTATGCTGTTTAGATGTCACAACATTTAGTTTTATATCATGAAATTGGAAGCTGAAATTAAGAATACTAAGTTCATGCAACCCCGCCAACGTGCTATTGTGAACATCCTGTTCACCGCCAGTTGGTTGGACTGTATCATCTCGAGGAGTCTTCGGCCGTATGGACTTACGAGCCCTCAGTATAATATTTTACGGATTCTCAAGGGCAGCTATCCGAAGGGTCTTTCGGTTTTGGATATAAAAGGTCGGATGCTCGATCGAAGCAGTAATGTGAGTCGTTTGGTTGAAAAATTGCGTATCAGCGGGCATATTGAGCGTTTACCACACGGTTCTGACCGAAGAATGGTGGTTGTTAACATCTCTGAATCAGGCAGGAAAATGTTGGATGATATTGAGTTGCCGGCGATGCCACAAACCAAAGAGGGGCCCGGTGGTAAAATGTCTGATGCTGAACTTTTAGAATTGGCACACTTGCTTGATAAGTTTCGGGATTGACATCAACCGTTGCTTCTGCCGACACCTGACATTTTGCTGGGATAGAAACCAATTTTTTCTTGATCAAACGTATCACCGTTGAAAGATACCACCTTAACCCTGGCGTTATTTACCCCCGAAGACGATGTTCGGCCAGTATTTCTCACCGGTAATTTCAACGGTTGGGTTACCCGCGATGAGCGGTTTAGAATGCAAAAAATTAGAGCCGGGCACTATGAATACACCTTTTCAGCCACCCCAACAACTTCAGAAACGTTTGAGTATAAATATGCAAAGGGAGGTTGGGAGGCCGAGGAGTTAGCGCCGGACGGTTACCCTCGATCCAACCGCCGCATGGAGTCTCCAAGAGGAAAAGTACACGATGTGGTGCCTCAATGGAAGCACCACAACGGCAAATACGACCCTCAATACTACCCGGACATTCAAATTGTTTCCCACCACTTCCATCTGCCTCAACTCCGGCGTAAACGCCGTATTTCGGTGCTTCTGCCTTGGGATTATCATTCTTCCAATAAACGATATCCGGTGCTGTACCTCCAAGATGGACAAAACCTATTCGAAAACAACGCAACATTTGGTACCTGGGGATTAGACACCCAATTGGCTGCGCTGGCACAAGCCGGTAAAGAAACTTTTATTGTTGTCGCAATAGACCATGGTGGGCGAGAACGTATTCAAGAGTTTTCCCCTTACGATTCCCAGCAATGGGGGGAAGGACTGGGAATGGATTACGCCCAATTCCTCGCCAAAACACTAAAACCCCATATTGATACCCATTTTAAAACGTTGCCGGAGCGAGAACATACCGGCATCGGGGGTAGCAGCATGGGCGGGCTCATCAGTATCTATGCCGGGCTTTTGTTTCCGGAAGTATATTCAAAGTTTATGATTTTCTCACCTTCTCTTTGGGCCGCTCCCAATGTGTACTTCGAACCGGTCCGGTTTTCACCTTTTCATGAGACCAAAATATACCTCTACGCAGGAGGAAAAGAAGGGCCGAGAGTGTTGGCCAATGTGGAAAAGTTCAAAGAAGCCCTGGAAAGTCGCGGATATGAGCCATCCAAAATGAACATTGAGCTTTCAACAGACCCTCATGGGAAGCATACAGAATCTCGATGGGGTGCAGA
>JBIPOY010000211.1:0-5986 GCA_044378705.1 Saprospiraceae bacterium | reverse complement strand
TCAACAGTGAGCAGCGCAAACTTTCACAGACGTTTTTCTTGGATTTTCAGAATGTGACCAACAAAAAGAATGTGTTTGCTGCCCGGTACAATGTTCAGCGTGGTGTGGTGGGTAAAACATACCAGATTGGTTTTTTTCCGGATGTGCTCTATCGGATTGAATTTTAGGCTTTCTGTTTATTTCCCATTGGGTGAAGGGTGGAAGTGGTGCGCTATAGCCATGGCAGTGTGTTTTTGAACGAGTGTCACACATTTGCATCCTTCCAACCACTTTGTGTTAACGTGGAAGGAACTGAATATCCAACCACAGACAAAAATGGATACATCAATACCTCTTGGTTCATGAATCAAATAAAAAGCTCCAATGATATGTACCCTTTCAGCGAAACCGCCAATTTTATACTAGGCGGTTTCAATAATCATATCGCGCACCATCTATTTCCGCACGTGCATCATATTTATTATCCTAAACTCAACAAGATTTTATACAACATATTATTGGAAAATGGTATTAAGCCCAACCAGACAACCTATTGGGGCGGACTTGTTTCCCACTTAAAGTTATTGAGACGCATGGGCTATGCCGCGTAACAAATTGGCAGGTGGTGTTTTGGGTTGGAATTGGCCATTTTTATCACAATTCCAACCTACAATGGCGACTATATTATACTATGAGTGCCGATATTGCACCTTTCAGTACCTTTAGAGGGCTAATTGAATGAATTGTATGTTTCAACAGCTTATTACCGTATTGCGCTATATACCGCAGGAAATCCAATGGAATAAAGCGGATTACCGCGCACTTTCTTCCCATTTGCCCCACTGGGAGAACAATATTACGCTGTCCAACGGAACGGTTGGGCAGGGGAAACTGCTCCTTGGTCCGGATGTTTTGGAATCATCCGCCCAACCGACTACCAATACTTTGCTCTTGAGTGGAAAGCAAGATTGGTCTTGGATAAACATGTCGGGTACTTTTCAGTTGTCTAATTTTTTTAAATTACGACGGAAAGAAGGCGAAATTTGGGTTGAATTATGCGACGATTTTTATCCTCAATTCGGCTCCAAGGGCCGGGATCGTTTTGATATACTGCCGTTGTTACCCGGTAAAAGTGTCGGGTTGCACATCAATGCCCGCTACTGGCACACGCTTATGGGAGCCGGCAAGGATACGGTCTATTTGGAGCACTTTTGCTATCTCGAAAATCTCGGACAATTTGAACACGCGGAGTTGGTCAACAACCTCTGCGAGCCATTCGCCCTACAACCTCACAAGGCCGTGGATCTGCGCCAAATGATGTATTGATTCAAAACAGTTGCGATTCAGACAATATTTTCTACCACCATGGGTGTACCGCTTACTGGAAGGTGCCCCAATTTTCCAACTCTTCGGCAGACCACAATTCCGGAAAAAAAATGATACACTGGATCCGCGGAGGCAGGTATTTTTGCCAGTTGGTACCGCCGGTAGCGGCAATCTCTTTGGGTTTAGCATCTAAATAGCGCACCGCTGATCGGTAATGGGAGAGGGCCCAGCGAACATTGGCGTTCAGGTCATACTGACGCATCAGTTCGATTAATTCCGGGTCTTGTTGGTCCTCCGCGCTGCATTTTTGATACAACTGTCGGAGGTTTGCACTTTGGTATCCTTGGGCAAACCGGATAATTTCAGCGGCATATTTCTCTTCAAACTGTCGAAGGGTGAGGGTTTTTTTTCCGGTGGCGAGTTCCGTGGCGCCGGAACGCCAGTACAAAACAGAACAGAGAAGTTCTACATCCAAGACGCCTTGTGTAAGTTCGCGTTTGGTTGCATGCACCAATTGCCCCATATCGGTACTGGCAATTTCAATCATTCTGTATTGCACGCTTTGGAAGCCGCTGGCTGGCAGTAAGCTCATTCGGAAACGCAGGAATTCGTCGCGGTCCATACCATCTACCATGATGTCGAAAGATTGGATCAGTTGCTCAAAATAGCGGTTGATACGCACCAATTGTCTTTTCAGCAACGTCGGGGAAGGCGTAGGGTGTGCGGCCAACTGAGCGATAGCATCTAGGATCAGCCGAAAGTACAACTCGGTGATTTGATGGTACATGATAAAAATTCGCTCATCCGGGATGGGTGTGCGGGGATTCTGGAGGCTGAGCAGGGTATCCAAGTGGATATAATCCCAGTAGGTGAGGTATTCGGCGTACAGCAATCCGTCGAGGTAAGACTTCATGTCTTGCCCCATGGCGGAATACTTTTCCTCCAGCAGTTGTAGGCGATCTTGAATATCCTTGTTCATATAGAGGTAGGGTGGTTAGGCGGTCAATTTTAGGCCCAAAAATAGGCAAACAAAACAGACCATCATACTGCCCAAGATATTGGCCAGTGCGGTCCAATATTGGCCGCTTTGTATGAATTGCCAGGTTTCAGCGGTGAAGGTAGAGAACGTGCTGAATCCACCACAAAAACCGGTGGCGAGTAGCAATTTACGTTCTTCGGAAAGGTTGCCGGAGGTGTACAGCCCCAGTAAGGCACCCAGCACCAAACAGGCCATACCGTTGGCAATGAGGGTACTGAATGGAAATTTTGGCAGTATGGGTTGCAAGGTTAGTCCCAACCCCCAACGACAAACGCTGCCGAATCCGCCGCCAAAGAAGACGAGCAAAAATTGGGATAGGATTGCCGGAATAGCCATTTTGGTTGTGTCAGAAGATCCAAAAGCACACGATATAGGTTGCAAGGGAGGCTTCGGTGTGGGTTGGTGCCGTGCCCCACAAAGTTTAATTTTTCGTTTCACTTGCGATCACCGAAGTAGTTTCGCTGAAAAAAGAAAATGCCGCTTGAAGAAGCGGCATTTTCATAAATGTTTTTTGTGCAAACTATCCGGCATCGCGGCCACCGAGGAGCATTTCTTGGTATTCTTTCAGCTCGTCCCATTTGCCTTCCGCAGCGAATTTGCTTTGAGCGGGCCAAGTGCTGGGGTCGTGGATTTGGTAGCGTGGGCCGGCAGCGTCGAGGATTTCCTTCAAACGATCTACCGGTGCGGCAGCCAATTCAGCCCAAGAATTGATACCGCCATCTTTCAGGAGGGTTTCAATTTTTGGTCCGACGCCTTCGATGATTTTCAAGTCGTCAAGTTTTGGCGCTTTATCTTTTTTAGGAGCGGCGGCTTTTTTATCTGCAGCGGGAGTGGCTGTTTCCGTCACTTCGGCGACTTCAACTTTTTTAGCGGCTTTCACCGGTGCTTCAGCCGTTGTAGGCGTGGCTGCGGCCACTTTTTTAGCGGCTGGGGCTTTTGCTTTTACCGTTGGGGCATCCGACACTTCTTCTACGATGGGCATGATGCTTACGTAGTTGCGGTCGTCGCGTTTGCGGGTGAACACCACTTTACCGTCAACGCGGGCGTGTAGGGTATGGTCACGTCCCATGTACACGTTTTCACCTGCGTGAAATTTAGTACCACGCTGACGGACGATGATATTACCTGCGATGGCCACCTGACCACCATATAATTTTACGCCAAGGCGTTTACTTTTACTGTCGCGGCCGTTGTCTGAACTACCCGCACCTTTTTTGTGTGCCATGATTCTTAATAATGAATGATGAACTGTGAATTTGAACGGTTTTAGGGGGAAGACGAGTCATTATGCTTTGATAGACTCAATCTTAATTTTGGTAAATGACTGGCGGTGGCCGTTTTTCTTACGGTAACCTTTGCGGCGTTTTTTGTGAAAGACAATGATTTTGTCACCTTTCACGTGGTCCAATACGCTGGTGCTTACGGAAGCGCCGTTGATATTGGGTGTGCCGATGGTTACTTTACCGTCATTGTCGAGCAGATGTACGGCGTCGAAGGAGACCGAATCTCCTACATTGGCTGCCAGCCGGTGGACGAAGATCTGCTGACCTTCCTCAACTTTGAATTGTTGACCGGCGATGGAAACGATTGCGAACATGTTGATAATCAAAAAATTAAGTGAAAAGAATATCCTTTTTTATAAAAAGGCTCGCAAAGATAATACGAGTTTTTGTTATTTCCAAGTTTGTAGCCTAGGGAATAATTAGGCACAGAGGCGGTGTAGTCCTAAAGCAGCTCTTTTACCATGTTGGCAAAAGCGCTGACGCTGACGGCTCCTTGGTCCCCCTCTCCACCTTGTTTCCGTACGCTGACTGTTCCACCTTCTACTTCTTTTTCTCCGACAATCAGCAGGAAAGGAATACGTTTCAGTTCGTTGTCGCGAATTTTTCGTCCGATGGTCTCGTTTCGGTCGTCCACAAATCCGCGCAGATCTTCGGCTTCCAGGGCCTGTTTCACTTGGTAAGAATATTCCACGAATTTATCGGATACCGGTAGGATTGCAAACTGTTCTGGGGATAGCCAAAGGGGGAATTTGCCTGCACAGTGTTCGATCAGTACGCCTGTAAACCGTTCCATGGAACCGAAGGGTGCGCGGTGTATCATGACGGGACGGTGTGGCTGGTTGTCGGCGCCGACGTACGTCAGGTCGAAGCGTTCGGGCAGGTTGTAGTCAACTTGAATGGTGCCGAGTTGCCAAGAACGTCCGAGGGCATCTTTCACCATAAAATCGAGTTTTGGTCCGTAGAAAGCTGCTTCTCCGAATGCCGTTACGGTTTGGAGTCCTACTTCTGCGGCGGCGTCAATGATTGCTTGTTCTGCTTTTCGCCAATTTTCGTCTGTACCGACGTACTTGGTTTTATTTTCCGGGTCACGGAGGCTTATTTGTGCGGTAAATTTGTCGAAGCCCAACTTGGCCAGCACGAATCGAGTGAGATCGAGCACCCCAAGAAATTCGTCTTTCAATTGGTCTTCTGTACAGAAGATGTGTGCATCGTCTTGGGTAAAGCCGCGCACCCTGGTCAGTCCGTGCAATTCGCCCGACATTTCGTAGCGGTACACGGTGCCAAATTCAGCGATTCGCACGGGCAATTCGCGGTAGGATCGGGGTTTGTAGCCGTATATTTCGCAGTGGTGGGGGCAGTTCATGGGTTTGAGCAGAAACACCTCGTCTTTTTGTGGGGTCAGAATGGGCTGGAAGGAATCTGCACCATATTTTTCCCAGTGTCCGCTGGTGACATAGAGGTTTTTAGAGCCTATGTGTGGGGTAATAACGGGCTGATAGCCGCGTTTAATCTGCTCTTTTTTCAAAAAGTCTTCCAATCGCTGCCGTAGCGCGGTGCCTTTTGGCAACCAAAGCGGCAGGCCTTGTCCTACTTTTTCAGAAAACATAAACAACTCCAATTCTGCGCCCAATTTGCGGTGATCCCGTTTTTTTGCCTCTTCCAGCAGCACCAGATATTCCTCCAATTCCTTTTGTTTGGGGAATGTGATGGCATAGATACGGGTCAGTTGTTTGCGCGTAATATCGCCACGCCAGTAGGCGCCTGCCAAGTTTAAAATCTTTACCGCTTTGATATTCTCTGTGCTGGGAATATGTGGGCCACGGCATAAGTCGGTAAAATTGCCTTGTTGGTAAAAAGTAATGGTACCGTCTTCCAAGCCTTCCAAGAGTTCCAATTTGTATTCATCCTTTTTTTCGGTAAAATACTGGATGGCATCGGCTTTGGAAACTTCGGTTCGCGTGTATTGGCTTTTTGTTCTGGCCAATTCGAGTACTTTTTGCTCAATTTTGGCGAAGTCCGCGGGTGTTAAGGTGCGGTCGCCGGTATCCACATCGTAGTAAAAACCGTTGTCAATGGCGGGGCCGATGCCGAATTTGGTATCCGGGTAAAGCGCTTCTAGTGCCTCTGCGAGCAGGTGGGCCGAAGAGTGCCAATAGGTCTGTTTGCCTTCTTTGTCGTCCCATTTGTGGAATACGATGTTGGCGTCGGTGTCAATGGGGCGACTTAGGTCTCGAACCTCGCCATTGACCGATGCGGCCAGTACTACGCGGGCGAGGCCCTCGCTGATACTTTTTGCCACATCAAAGGAAGTAACGCCGGTGGCATACTGACGAATGTTGCCGTCGGGAAAAGTAATATT
>JBIPOY010000254.1:0-5270 GCA_044378705.1 Saprospiraceae bacterium | reverse complement strand
AAAAAGTGTTTTAGCCCGGCCATACAACAGTCGGGTGCCCATGCGCCATACGAACGACGGGGGCGGTTTGTGAAAAATACGGGGCGAAGGTAGGGGTTTTAGGTTTTGAAATAAACGCGGGGTGAAAAATAGGTCAAAAAAATGGCCTTTTCGATCAAGGATTGAAGGCCCATTTTAAAAAATCAGGCATTGCTTCTCCCCATGTTTCCGGGTTGTGTTGCCCATCTTTTATTTCCAGATATCGAACCGATGCCTGCTGTACACCTTTTTGAACGAGTTCGGCCATCAAGTCGTGGGTGTCGTCAATGGCGTCAATGATACCGTTGTTGTTTCGATCGTCGGTTTCGTCGAGGGTGCCGCATTGAAACCAAAATCGCTGGTTGGCTTCGCTGGATGGTGTTTGTCGTACGATGTCGTGGATAATCCGATCGGCATCGGGGTTTTCCGGTCGGACGGGGGATGAACGCCACCACAGTGCACCGGAGAAAACCCCGATATTGCCAAATACCTGCGGATGGCCCCACCCGGTATCGAAGGCGGACAGTCCGCCGAGGGAAAAACCGGCGATGGCGCGCTGGGTTGGAAGGTCGGTCAAGTTATAGTGTCGGTACAGCATCGGCAGCAATTCTTCTAGGATAAACCGGGTGTAATGAGCGGCTTTGTCGCCCCGGTTTTTGTAGTCGGCTTGCCTAGCGGTACCATATTCGCGTTGGCGTTCATCGGAAGCGTGGATACCGATTACCAAGAAAGGGGGCAAGGCTGAATGGGCATACAGGGAGTCCAAAATACCGGAAAAATTCATCCGAGGCAGGTCCTGTCCATCGTTGAATACGACAAACGGGTGTGCATAATCATGGTTGTAATCGGGGGGAGCATACACGTCCACCCTGACATCTTTTTCCAGTGCTACCGATTGGAAGGTCAGGTGGTGTAGGGTGGGTGGTTTTTTTTTCGACCACAGGCTACGAAGGATGAAAGCGGGGTTTTTCCACGGGAGCATACAGCAGGGTTTGTTTTAACGACCACCGCAGTCGTTACATTTTTTCTTTGGCCAGTGCCAGTGCTTTTTCCAGTTGTTGTTGTTCAGAGAGGAGCGTATTGTCAATGACGATGGCATCGGAAGCTTGTCGCAGGGGGCTATCAGCCCTGCTGGAGTCAATGTGGTCTCGGTCGAGTAGGTTGTGTTGGATGTCGAGGCGGTCGGCTTTAATCCCTTTGGAAGCCAGCTCGAGGTGTCGGCGACTGGTGCGCACGTCTGGGTCTGCGGTGAGGAATATTTTGAGTTCAGCGTCTGGAAACACCACCGTACCGATATCGCGACCGTCGGCCACGATGGCACGTCGTTTTCCCATGGCTTGTTGTTGTTTTACCATGGCGCGACGCACACTGGAAATGGTGGCCACGGGGCTCACGTGTTGGCTTACCCGCATTTCTCGGATTGCGTGTTCAACATTCAGGCCATTGAGAAAGGTACAATTTTGTCCATGGATCCGTTCGAAGTGGATTTCAATGCGTTGCAGTGCTGCGGCCACTTTTTCGTCGTCGTCGTAGTCAATATTATTGTCTAAGAAAAAGAGGGTTACCGCTCGGTACATTGCACCTGAGTCAAGGTAGGCATAGTGCAGGGCCTTGGCGAGGGCCTTGGCGAGGGTGCTTTTGCCACAGGAAGAGAAGCCATCGATGGCAATGATGATTCGTTTCATAACAGTGCCACAAAGGTGGGGATTTCAGTTTCCTTGGAGGGCGGTTCCTATTCTCTTTTTTTTAATATTTTTTTAATATTGTTCAAATCAAGAAAACCTTTATATTTGTGCTTCGGATCGAATTATTTTCGTTTCGATGAATTTTTACCACGCGTTTTTTTAATTATTCATTTAATCAACACACGTATTCATGGAATCATCTAATGCGCCTAAACAGCGCCAATCTCTGCGTGCACACGAGGATTTAAAGCTTGTCCAGCAAGCTGTCAACGGTGACGAGCGCGTATTCACCCTATTATTTGACCGTTATCGGTCGCCCATTTCTCAGTTTATTGGTCATCGGACGCACAATGGTTCGGATGCTCAGGACTTGACGATGGAGACATTTGGCAAAGTTTTTCTGAAGTTGGGGACGTTTAACCCTTCGTACGCTTTCAGTACGTGGGTGTACAAAATTGCCTCCAACAATTGTGTTGACTTTGCCCGTCGTCGTCGTCCTGCGAACAAGCACCTTACGGACTATGATGCTACGGCTCTGTCCAATCTGTCGGATGGGATGCTGAACCCTGAGGAAGAGGTAATACGCAACGAGCGTATTGCCATGGTTTCCAAGTTGTTACAGCGGTTAACACCCCGTTTTCGCAAAATGATTGAGCTTCGGTTTTACGAGGAGATGACCTATGAGGAAATCTCTGAGCAGCTCCAAGTGCCCATTGGGACCGTCAAGGCACAACTTTTTCGTGCCAAGGAAATGATGCGCCAACTGGTTGAAACCTCCAAGTTGAGGGCTTGATCGAAGTGTGGTATTGGATCCGGTTAGCGATACAACCAAACAGGGAAGGGCGTTCCCCTTTTAAATTCGGTTTGCGTTGCCGGTAATTCCAGGAATCCATCCCCTGCGAGCAGGCTCGCATAGTCTCCTGAGCCGTTGTTTTTCAGGGGAGATGCCCGTATTGTACCCATTGCATCCTGTCTGATCCGTACGGGCAAGAAATATTGTAAATTTGGATCAAAATAGCAATCGCTGTCTAGTACGGCGATTGCTATTTGTTTTGGTGGGTTGCCCATGGAAGCGTTTAGCCAAGGCAATGCGTATCGCAAAAGGCAGAGGAAAGAAGAGACAGGATTTCCGGGAAGGGCAAAAACGACCCCGTTGTCTCCGAAAGTTCCAAGCCAAAACGGTTTTCCTGGTTTTTGTCGGACTTTGTGGAACAGGCATTTTACGTTGATTTCCTGCAATGCTTGCGGGATAAAGTCAAATTTTCCCATGGAGATACCGCCACTCAGCAGGATAACATCAAAGTTTTGGGTTGTTGTTTCGAGTATTTGCTTGATGAGCGCCAGGTTGTCGGGTAAATGGCCGATGGTGGCATGGATGCCCATACCTTGTAGGCACGCGTGGATAGCAAAGCTGTTGGAAGGTCGGATCTGGTAGGGTAGGGGCGTGGTTTCAATGTCCACCAATTCGTTTCCGGAAGAGAAAATTGCTACGCGTGGGTATTTGACGACGAGCAAGTGGGTTTTTCCAACGGCTGCGGCAGCACTTATTTCCGACGGCCCCAGTTTTGTACCGGATGGAATCAATAGCTCTCCTTTTGATTTGTCGCGGCCCTGTTGGTGGATATTTTGTCCATTGTTGACGGAGTGGTGCTGTATCGTTGCGAAACCGTTGTCGATTTTTAGGTGTTCATAGGGGATGACGGTGTCTGTTTCGGGAGGCAATGCGGCGCCCGTCATGATTTCATAGCAAGCGTTTTCGGCGAGTGTTCGGGATGTTATTTCACCGGCGCCGACGGTTCCTGCCACGAAGAAAGAGCGGCATCCGTTGTTGTAGTCGCAGAAACGGATGGCGATTCCATCCATGGCAACGCGGTGGTAGGGCGGCATATCGCGATCAGCGACCACGGTTTCGGCTAATATACGCCCGTAAGTGTGCAACAGTGGGACGGAAGTAGTGCCGTAATGGTGTGGAATTGCGGAGATAATTTGGTCGGCTTCTTGTACGGTGATCATGGTTGAGGTAGTTTTAAATGGTTATCCGCCAATACTTGCCATAGATTCGGCGTTTCCGAATTGGGCATTGTTGCGTTCGGCTTCCCAGCCGTCTTTGTGTCGTTGTCCGAAAGCGGTTATCAGTTTTTCAGTGAGCTCTTCGTCGGTTTTTCCACGCCGCATTTCATCTCGGAGGTGGAGCACACCATGGTCGTATAGACAAGTTTTCAGCATTCCTTGCGGGGTGATACGGATTCGGTTGCAGGTACCGCAAAAGCTGCGGGTCCAGGCTGCGATGATGCCGATGTTGCCCAGGTGCCCGGGTTGGTGGTAGTTCATGGCGGTAGCATGGGGTTCGTCGGCAATTTTTTCCAAAGTAGGCCAGCGCAATCGGAGTGTATCCAGTATTTTTCGATGGTCCCAGAACGGCTGAAGCGCCGTATGATCCCCTCCATTGAAGGGCATTTCCTCGATGAACCGTACATCTACTTTTAAGTCTTGGGTGAGTTCGGCGAGGGAAATAATGTCGGCATCATTGATACCTTGGAGGATGACGGCGTTTATTTTCACCTTAAAATGGTGCTTGAGCATGGTGTGCATCGTTTGGAGCACCACCGGTAGTTCGTCGCGGCGGGTGATTTGAAAAAATCGCTCTCGGTCGAGGGTGTCTAGGCTGAGGTTGACGGATCGGATACCAAGTTGCAGCAACTGAGGAATAAATGCATTGGTAGCAACCCCATTGGTGGTGATGCTTATTTCCTCCAGACCATGGATGGACGACAATGATTGCAGGAATTGCATCATATCTTTTCGCACAAAAGGCTCGCCGCCGGTAATCCTGATTTTTGTGATGCCCAGTCCAATCAGGATGCGGCACAAGCGGAGCATTTCTTCGTAGGTGAGCAAGGCATCCCGCGAGAGCCATTCCAGTCCGTGTTCCGGCATGCAATAGTTACACCGCAGGTTACAGCGATCTGTCACCGCGAGCCGGAGGTAATGAATGGGTCTGTTGTGGTTGTCGTACAGCATTGTTAACCGATCATCTTTTAGAAGGTGGAGTGCTTGTTTAACGAACACAAAACAACATTAAAAAAGGGTAACTGGTTAGCGTGGCACGCTGTCTGGCCCAAAAAGGCCCATTTTCCGCCATACTTCGCAGATTTTTTTGACCGTAGCGCTGCTATGGCCTACAAAAATCCGCGTCGTCTGGCAAAAAATGGCCACTTTTTTGTCTCAGACGCGACCACGCTAACCAGTTACAAAAAAGGCACAAACTATTTACTTGATATGCGTGTTACGCTTATTGTCTTGTTGGAGCAAAAGTTCAACGCCCTTTTTACCATCGAAAAATAGACAAACCTGCCTATCTTCACGGCAAATATTTTAGGTACTTGGTCAGGTGCGGCACCCAACTAGGTACTGTTTCAATCATTGAGGGTAAAAAAAACTAAAATGGAACAATACGGTAAAATTCTACTCATTGCCATGCCTACTTTCTTAGTATTGGTGATGATGGAAAAGCTTTATGGGGTTTTGCGTGGTCGAGATACGTATCGCAATATGGATCTGATTGCG
>JBIPOY010000360.1:0-3878 GCA_044378705.1 Saprospiraceae bacterium | reverse complement strand
TGGTTCAGTGCCATTTTCCTCCAAACCTTTTTTCACCACCGATATGCCTCCCATAAAATGTTCACCATGAACATATTTTGGGAGCGTACCTTCCATTTTTTAACCTACGCATCACAGGGTTCTTCTTACCTCGTGCCAAGGGCTTATGCCATCATGCACCGGATGCACCACGCTTTTTCGGATACAGAACAAGATCCACACTCCCCCAATTTTTTCAAAGATGTGGTGTCTATGATGCTACACACCGCTCGAATTTTTGATGGCTTGATGCGCAATACAACGGAAGTATCCTCGAAATTTTTGGGCAATTACCCGACGTGGAACTGGCTGGATAAATTTGGCAGCTCCTGGACGTCCCGCATCCTCTGGGGCTTTGGCTACACGGCCTTCTACATCTTTTTCGCTACCTCCTGGTGGATGTACCTGCTGCTTCCACTGCACTTTTTGATGGGCCCACTGCACGGCGCTATTGTGAATTGGTGCGGACACAAGTACGGCTACCAAAACTTCGACAACGGTGACGACTCGCGCAATACCCTGCCATTTGATATCCTTCTGATGGGAGAATTGTTTCAAAACAACCACCACAAACACCCCAACAGCCCCAATTTTGCGTCAAAAAGTTGGGAGTTTGACCCCATGTACCCCATGCTCCGATTCCTGCACAAACTGAAAGTGATCACCCTGCGCCGAGCGTAAGGACACTTTACCCACAACCCACCTCCCATGCACGGTCAATGTACCCTGCATGGGATTTTTTTTGTAATCCTCCCCTGCCTTGCACATACAATACCGAATATACAGGATGGTGACAACATTATATTAAAATTCTAGTACCTGGTTAGGTGGTCGCGTCTAAGACAAAAAAGTGGCCATTTTTTGCCAGACAGCGTGCCACCCAACCAGGTACAAATTCTAAACCCAATAGGTAATTGGAACTTTATGAAGTTTTTGAGGTTCAACTATTTTAACTCTTGGGTGATAATAGCAATCTTAGAATTATTAAGTATGTATTCTGGCAGTATCTGATTGGTATGGCTCTGAAATGCCGCAATCTTATATCCAGCTGAAATTAGAGAATCAACTTGTATTTGCCCAGGATACCAATGATATGCATTGAAGCCCTGATAAAACATTAGTTTGGTATCTTCAAATTCCTTGCAATTAATAATTATGGTACCTTCTGAAACCAAGTCATTTACAGACTTGTAAATACGAGCATTATTAATACTTTCAGAACGGTATGGAGTTTGTGATGAATGATTTTTTCTTATTTGAATTGGTTTGAAAATTCCGATAGCGATCAAGATAAAAAATGATGCCAAGAGTGCATTTGATTGAAATGGTCGTTTTGAAGTAAGCAATGGTGTAATTGAATGATTCAATCCAATTGCCGTTATAACCAATAAAATAGGTGAAACGATGTAAACAAAAGCCAACATTTTAGTGAATACTACGATTGAAAAAAAGGCATATACTGCGATTACCATGCTCAACATTGAAATACTTATTTTCTTTTCATAACGAAAAGAAAATAAGAGCCAATAAACCCCTAAAATTAAAAAAGGGAGCATAAGTAAAGTGTATTGTTCCTCCCAGTTCTTCAGATAATAAAATATATCTTTAGAGGTTACAGCTCCTAAGGCTTCTGTAATGTGTTTAAGATTGTATGAATACTCCCAAGCGCTTTCTTTGGGAAAGGATTTTATTATATAAATTTGCCAAGGCAGCATGATCAAAATTGCAACGATACCTGAACCAAGTAATGGAAGATATTTTTTATACGATACTCTTGATAGTATATTGTAAAGTCCCCACCCACCAAACACCAATAAACCAGCGAGCCATTTTACTAATATTGCAAGCCCTGCAAAAAAACCAATTAATAAAACCCAACGTAATGTAGGTTTATTAATATATTCGCAGAATGCCCAAATACTAGCTGTAATATATATTGTAAAAACAAAGTCATTGTGATCTAATGATATAAAACCAGATGTTAACTCTAGTTGATAATATGAAAATGTAAAAAGAATGGATGCTATAAAAGCTGTCATCTTATCCCTTGTCCAAATTTCTGCGATTCTAAAAATAAAATAAGGCGAAATGGCCCCTAAAATCACGCTGGGGAGCCTTAATGCCATTTCATTTACCCCAAAAATTTTCATAGATAATGCCATCTGCCAAAGGAAAAGCGGTTGCTTGTGTAACCAGATATGATTGCAACACCATGATGTATAATCATATGGAAGTATAGCATCAACCCTTAACATTGGAATGAATGGATTTGTAATCATATTTTTTGCAACCAACGCATGGAAAGCTTCATCCCACGTATGTAAAAATGGGTCAAGACCAGCAGAATAAAATCTGATAAAGAAGGAGGCAAGACATAAGTAAACCAATGATGTATTTAGCTTTTTATTTATTAAAAAAAAATAAATACTAATAAAAAAACATACAACGCTGGAAAAAAGCACAAAAGCTTGCATAGATCAATAATTTTATTATTATAAGTCAATGGTTCGTAAAGAAATCGGCTTTGCCGATTTGAAAACATATAAATAAAAAAGGGCAAAAGTTTAGGTTTGTGGTACGAATCAAAAACCAACTTCTGCCCATGAGCGTCGAAACGATCACAAGTGCAATATTGCGAGAAATGCCGGACATAAACAAATGGCAACGAGATTTTTTTCATCACCTCCTAGGTTTGTTCCTGACCCTGAGAGGCCGGTACAACTATTTGAACTTTGAGCGTTACGGTCAGAAGAATGAATTGACTTACCGTAATCATCATGAATCGGGTTTCAATTTTCGAGATTTTAACCGGCGCTTGATTGAAAAACACACTGGCAGCCGACGAATGATTGCTTTTGATCCTTCATACGTGTCAAAGAGCGGCAAGCATACGCCGGGTGTGGGCTACTTTTGGTCAGGCTGTGCTGGCAAAGCAAAATGGGGTTTGGAACTGTGCGGTTTTGCGGCAGTGGATATAGTGGCCAACACGGCTTTGCACTATTTTGCTGCCCAAACTTTGCCCCAAGCTGATCAGGGATTGATGGAATTTTATTGTGAGTTATTGAAGAAACAAGCTCCAGACTTGCTCAAAATGAGCAAATATATAGGCGTAGATGCCTTTTTCTCGAAAAAATCTTTTATAGACACCGCCATCGAAAACGGTTTGCACGTTATAACCCGCTTGCGCGACGACGCGGTGTTGCACTACGCGCCACCACCCAAAAAAGCAGGCCAAATGGGGCGGCCCAAAAAATACGGTGACCGTTTATCGATTCGAAATCTGGACACCGAAAAATTGCCATGTATCGCCGAAAGTGAAGAAAATTGCATTTACGGGGGCGTCGTTTACGTGAAGTCGCTCAAGCGCTTGGTCAAAGTGAACATTGTACATACATTGAAGGAAGAAGGTAAGGTCAAATCGGTCAAAATATTCATCTGTACCGATCTAGAATTCCCAGTCCAAGATGTATGGCCATGGTATAAAAGCCGTTTCCAGATTGAGTTCCTTTACCGCGATGCCAAGCAGCACACTGGTCTGGAAGACACCCAAAGTCGAAACAAAAATGCGCTGGAGTACCATTTCAATATGTCGCTAACCGCTGTATCAGTAGCTAAAGCCGCACACCATCTCTCGATAGAAAAAGAACGGAGGGGACCGTTTTCCATGGCCGACATTAAAACGCAGTATTTCAATGAACTGATGATCAATAGAGTTTTTGAAGTGTTCGCCAATATCCCAAACCTAACAAAAAGTCATCCAGCTCTGCAAAACCTATATAATCTCGGTAAAATCGCCGCCTAATTCTTCACGAACCATTGGTTTAAAAAGCTTATTAAAATATTGTGGATATTCAAATCCT
>JBIPOY010000359.1:0-3893 GCA_044378705.1 Saprospiraceae bacterium | reverse complement strand
CTGAAAGTATTTGATTACTTTAACCATGTCTGCTCTTCACCTGGTGGTACCCTTCACACAATTTTACAATCTTGCTAAAATTGAATCACTGGAATCCTTGTTGCTCGAAAGTTAATCAATCACTACTGCTGAAATGTCGGAAATCAGACTCAAACCTTCAATCCTTATTATTGGCGCCCAAAAGGGAGGCACAACCTCGCTGTTTCACTATCTGGGCCAACATCCCGACTTCATTTTACCGCCAAGAAAGGAAATACACTTTTTTGACCTCCAATATGACAAAGGAATCGACTGGTATGAACAACTGTTTCCTGAAAACATTGGCTCCGGACATCAGATTACAGGGGAAGCATCCCCCTACTATCTGTTTCATCCAATCGTCCCGGAACGCGTCCACCGCCATTACCCCGGAATGAAATTGATTGTGCTGCTCAGGGATCCTGTTGACAGGGCCTACGCACACTTTCAGATGGAAAGAAAAAGAAAAAGGGATGCAGAACCGGTGCCTTCTTTTATGCAAGCCGTTGAAATGGAGGCAGCGCGTATAGGCGAGGAAGAACAACAGATTCTGAGAGGCGAAATTCAATCCGGAACCAGATTCCAGAATTGCAGTTATATGAAACGGGGTCTTTACGGACAACAACTACAGCGCTGGCGCTCTTTTTTCCCGGCAAATCAGTTCCTCCTCCTCAAGAGTGAAGATTTTTTTTCGTCAACCCTGACATGTATGGAAAATGTTCATGCCTTCCTGGGTATCCGTAATATTCCACCAGCCAATATTGCTCCCCAAAATACCAATGAATACCCGGCACTCTCCGTTGCAGACAGAAATAAACTGAAGGATTACTTCTATGAAGATGGCCTATTGCTGCAAAAACTGGCAGGAAATCACTTCTCCTGGTGGTAAGCCTACTACGAACCCTATATTGCGTATCCATTTGTTCTTGCTATTTTTATGGCCGTAAAAATCGCGCAGCCAGCAATAGAAGTCAATATGGGGTTTGTGGGAGGTTTAAGTTTGAAACATACCGTTATTTTTTCTCAAATTATACCGCTTTGTCACAATCTTGAATCCTTGCTCGTACGTTTGTAATTAATTGGACGTGTTCATAATTTTTTACGCGCCGCTTTCGTTTCCAATTTTTTATGTATTTTTATAGCACCCGCAAATCACGATAATCACAGTCTTACAACACAAAGTGATTTCGAAACAAGCGTGATTGCAAACCATCAAATCATCAAAATCACTTTAATCACAGGCTATTATGAAAACCCACCCTCTGAACATGTTATTGTGCTTTTTACTCCTCGCTTCCTGTAAATGGATGGGTGTAAAAGAGCAAGCTTCTACCGCCGTTCATCCTAAACCTTCTCTTGAAATGCCAACTTCACCCTTGCTCCCGCCAGGTGATTACGCCGAAAGCTGGAAAATCGTGGATAGCCTCGAACAAGCAGGGCTGTTCAAAAGCGCCCTTGAACAGGTGGTTGCCATCCATGAACGAGCAAAAAAAGACAAAAACAGCCAACAAGTAGTAAAATCGCTGCTTTTTCGCGGCAAATACACCACCCAACTGGAAGAAGATGGACTTGCCCTGGCCATTCAAGCCTTGGAAGCAGAAGCCGTGGAGGCCAATCAACCTGAAAAATCTGTCCTCCAAAGTATTCTTGGCCAATTGTACGCAGCTTACCTCCAGTCTCAAAGTTGGAATCTTCGTGGCAGAACCCCAATCCCCGAGGGAGAAGGCGGGGATATTTTAACTTGGTCGGCAGCACAAATAGAACGCCATGCACTCGATCTCTATGCGGCTTCTGTCGAACAAGACGCGCTCCTAGCCGCGCTGCCCATGGAGCTGTTTCGCGATATTACGTTCCCGGGCTCTCTGGATTCGGTTGACAACGAGGCGCTCCGACCTACTTTGTTCGACCTCTTGGCACACCGCGCCTTAGAGCATTTTACCAACGAACGCAATTATTTGACCGAACCTTCTTACGCTTTTGAACTAAATCAGGTAGAAGCCTTTGGGAGCACGGCTGATTTTGTTGCCTCGAAATTTGAAACCCGGGACAGTACCAGTGGAAAGTGGCTGGCCATTCGTTTGTTCCAAAAAATTGTCGCAGCCCAACTACTTGCTTCCGGGGGGTCAAAAGGGGGGGCTTTGATTGACGCCGAATTGCACCGTCTTCAGTTTGTGTACAACAATACCACCCTAGAAAACAAGGATGCTCTCTTCCAAAATGCGCTGGAAAAACTTAAACGCGATCATGTCGGCTCTTCCGGTGCCGGTGAAATAGACTTTACCCTGGCCAATCATCTGTATTATTTGGAATCAGGCAACAAAGGTGACAATGCTAAAACAGCTGTCTCGGTGCTCGAACGCGCAATCAGCCGCTATCCCCATACGTACGGAGAAAAAATGTGCCAACAATTGCTCCGACAAATCCGAGCAACCAGCATTTCCACCAATGTGGAGCAGATTAACCTACCCAACCAAAATATTCTGGTACAACTTGGTTTTCGAAATGTTCGAAAAGTATGGGTAAAAGTGGTTCAGGGTAATTTTGATCGGGTAAAATGGGACGCCCTCACCAGCGAGCAACAATTCCAAACCATCAATGGATTACCCCCGATACAAAATCGAACCTGGGATATTCAAGACCCCGGCGATTTCCAACCACACCAAACGGAAATTGCCCTCGAAGCGCTCCCCTTGGGCAACTATTGGGTGCTCCTTGCGGATAATCCCGATTTTCAACCCAAAACAGGCACCGTTTCCTACACTGACTTTTCAGTTTCTGCGATCGCTGCCGTCACGTATATTGAACAGGGCCTGACGAATTTTGTGCTGGCAGACCGACGCTCGGGTACTCCATTGGCAGACGTACACCTTGATTTCTTTCGGTATGACTACAATGCAGGCAATGCTGTCCTCCAAAAAGTAGGTTCGACCATCAGCAACCGCGATGGATTTGCCAAGAGTTCTATTGCGCCCAATACGCCCGCCGTTCAGGTGCTGGCCACCATGGGGAAAGATACCCAGTGGATCGGTACAGCCTACAATTACCACTACGAAGGATCGCATGACAGAAGGGCGCAGGTGCAATTTTTTACTGACAGAGCCATCTATCGTCCGGGCCAGACAGTTTACTTCAAAGGTTTGGTTGTACGTCAAACGCAGACCGGCAGCGATACACGGCTGTTGCCTCTAATTGTTGCCAATCAACTGGTTACGGTGAAATTTTACGATGCAAATGGTCAGGTGAAAAACCAAGTGAAATGTAAAACCAATGAATTTGGCACCTTCAACGCCTCTTTTGCAGCCCCGGCAACAGGTCTCTTTGGACAAATGAGTATCCAAGCGGATGAAGGCGCTTGGGGACAAACGTATTTCAGTGTTGAAGAATACAAACGCCCCCGATTTGAAGTAACCATGAAGCCCGTGGAAGGTGCCTTTCGCGTGAATGATAAGATCACCGTACGCGGTGAAGCGAAAAATTATGCCGGAAATGCGGTCGATGGCGCGCAGGTGCGCTACCGCGTGGTGCGCATCGCAAGACTTCCTTATTGGGGGTTTGCCGGTTTTTGGAAACGCCCCAACTACAACACACAAACGGAAATGGAAATCCAGAACGGTAAGACAACCAGTGCTTCCGACGGTAGTTTTTCCATTGATTTTACCGCGATCCCTGATCCCGCTACTCCCAAAAAAGAAAATCCAATTTTCGATTTCCAAATCTGGGTGGATGTGACCGATATCACCGGCGAAACGCGCAGCAATTCCTGTGCCGTCAGCGCCGGTTATGTGGCCTTACAGGTGGACTGGGACTTACAAAGCGAGGCCAACCTCGACAGTTTGTACCGCGTGGGCGTTCACACCACCAACATGGCTGGTCAA
>JBIPOY010000358.1:0-3900 GCA_044378705.1 Saprospiraceae bacterium | reverse complement strand
AAAAAGTGGATTTTTTAGGGCAGACAGCGTACCACATCACCGGTTAAAAAAATCAATTAAAATGGCATTTATACAACGATTTCTGGCGTTTGCCGGAGAAAAGCAAATACCGCTACAATCTGAACCTATATTGTTGGCAGTGAGCGGAGGGGTAGATTCAATGGTCATGCTGCATGTATTTCATTCGTTGGGCCTCAATTTTGGCGTTGTGCACTGTAATTTTCAGTTGCGGGGCGAAGCATCTGACCGAGATGAATGGTTGGTTAGACAAACAGCGGTTGATTTGGGTGTGCCATTTTTTGTGAAGCAATTTGACACCAAAGATTTTGCGGACGAAAACGGCATTTCAACACAAATGGCTGCCCGTGATTTGCGGTATACGTGGTTTGCCACATTGGCTGCGGAACAGGGATATCAAGGCGTTGCCACAGCCCACAACTTGAATGATTCTGTGGAAACAGCGCTGCTCAATTTCGTACGTGGTACCGGCTTGTCCGGCATTATTGGTATTCACGCCAACATAGGATTGTGGTACCGGCCGTTGTTGTTTGCCACCCGAGATGAAATCTTGGAATATGCCCGCTTACACACCGTTGTGTGGCGTGAAGACAGCAGTAATACCTCCGATGTTTATGCCCGAAATTTTCTTCGGCATCAGATATTTCCAAAAATGGAGGCGCTGAATCCTAATTTTTTGCGCACAGCCGAACGAAACCTGACCAAACTTGGGGAAACAAACGATAACCTCATGTTTCTTTATCGGCATTTTTTAAGGGGCGAAAACCCCGAGACCGTGGAAAAACAGGGGGCGTTTTCCCTTGACAAAATACCAATCAGGCAACTACCCTCCCCGCGCCGTGCACTCCGTGAAATGTTGAAACCATACGGGTTTACAGAAGAGCAGTCGCGTCAAGTGGCTGAAAATATGGATAAAATCGGGTTTCAGTTGTCTTCCAATACCGGCTGGGAACTGCTTTGTGAGCGTTCGGCCATTGTAGTGCGTTCACCTGCCGCATGGTCGTTTTCGGGTGGTGATGCGCAGCCGATGACCCAAATTCACCGCGACGACCTTTTGGTACGCCTTTCCGATGGCACGGCACTTTTCTTTGTGGCCACCGAGCCCACACCGCCATTTCCCGATGGTAAAGAAGCAATATTCGTGGATGCTGCCCTCCTACAGTTTCCGCTTACGGTGCGGCACTGGCAGGAAGGTGATGCGTTCCAGCCTTTTGGGATGGCGGGGAAAAGCCAAAAATTGCAGGATTATTTCACCAATCAAAAAGTACTCCGCGGACAAAAAGACCGGATGTGGCTGTTGGTCAACGGTGATGGCGCCATCATTTGGGTGATGGGCATGCGATTAGATGATAGGTTTAGGGTTGTGGGGACAACATCGTCTGCCCTGAAGATCATGTGGCAGTAGCCATGAGGCATCGTTGTTCTTAAAAAAGGCGTACCGGTTGTAGCATTTTTCCAACGACTTAGGAGGTATATGAAATACCTATTCCGGATCCGGGATACCAGTGATTCAACGGCTTTTCCTGAAAAAACAGGAATTTTCTGTTATTTTTTAAAGAAAACTCTGATAATTTATTTGTAACATGGGCGTTATCTCCCAATATTATTGTTTTTTCTCTAATAAGAGGCGTAATGGTTACATATTCTTGGTATTCATAGTCGGAGGAGTGGTCGCTATCGTTGATAAAAAGGTCAATGCTATCGGTAAACTTGGATAAGCTTTGGATGGAGTCGCCAAAAATAATTTCACCGACTTCTTTGTATTTTCCGGTAAGGAAAAAACCGGCTTTTGGGTTGATGTCTGTTCCAAAGTATCGGCCATGGTGGCCTTCTTCCCGGTTTTTTAATAGCGCAGCGCACAACACAACAGAGCCCAAGCCTTTGTCAACACCCGTTTCAACGATGATGGATGGTTTTAATGCCCTAGCGAGGGCATACCATCCAACCCTTCGCCCCAATCGAACGTCTTTGTCAGAATATCTTTTTTCAGTGGAATGTTCTATGGCGTCCTGAATGGTTTCTATCAAGGTTTTGTCAGATTGTATTTCGGAGATATAGCCCAGTATTTCTACATACGGGACATTGGTTACCACCGCTATCGTATGAGCCAAATAAGATATATTATCGGGTGTAATGTGGTAGGTAAAATTGGTGTCTTCATTGGAAACAAGACCCCACTGAAGTATTTGGCCATATTTTTTATTATAATATTTCGTTGCTATTGATACCCTTCTGAAAAAATTAAGTAACCAGATTTGTTTTAGCAATCGAAATATTTTTTTCATAGGAAAATGTTGGGTGAAGATAGGAACAAGTATTGTTGAGGGCAATGTAGGCCAATGGGTGGGCGCAAAGGTAGGATATTGTTGAAACTAACCCAATCTTAGTGGGCTATTGTGTGCGCATGTTGCGTCATGGGAACAGCAGGTGGGCGCTCCATGGGGAGATCCGTAGTGCAGTCCGGCAGCATCACCGGGCCTTTGTTTTTGCATCGCGCTTGCCGCTAAATCGGTAACCCAAGTGCAGTTTTCCGTAGGCAACAACGCCTCCACCCACACTGCGTCCGATACCGAGGGCCGCTTCGAAGGTGATATTTTTTTTGGAAACGAGCTTGGTGCCTGCGAGAAAACCAAAGCCAAAATCGTCGCCGAGGTTACCGGTGAAGGCGCCGATGTGAAAACCGTCTATCCGGTATTTTGGGTTAAAATAATATTTGCCGCTGACATTGAATCCGGAGAATTCTGCATTATACACAGCGTCAATATCCAGTCCGACATTTTCTGAGACCGCAGTTTCAACAGAAGCGGCGAAGGTTTCGAACAGCAACCCAACCGGGCTGATTTTAATTTCGATTTGTGCGGAAAGTTGTGCGAATGAAACAGCGCACAGGCAGAAAAGAACTAATTTTTTCATGGTAACGTTGTGAATAGAGTGACTGAGGAGGAATTTTTTGGTGCCAATGAACAGCAGGTTTTCAGTTTCATAGGATACAAATGTATTGTTTTTTGCCAAAAAATCCAATGATATTGTTTCTCTATACCAGATGATTATCATCTACTTACCTTTGTCCGATGAAGTACGTTTTGCTTTTTCCACTGCGGTTGTTTGCCTTTTGGCTCCTTTTCTTTGCGATGTTTCGACTGTGGTTTGTGCTCTGGTTTTACCGTGAATGGTCGCCAGACACGCCCATGCGTGCGTGGGCTTCGTTTTGGTATGCGTTGCCTTTGGATTTGAGTATGGCGGGTTATTTGGTGTTGGTGCCGGTTCTGTTGTGGTTTGCCGGGATGTTTGCCGGCACCCGGGTGCAAGGTTTTTTTGAGCAGGCGATATTGTCTTATAAAGTATTGGTTTTCAGTATTTTGATTTTTATTTTTGGGGCGAATATTTTTATTTATGAGGAGTGGCATACGCTGTTGAACAACCGTGCTTTGGAGTATTTTAAGAGTCCTGCTGCGCTGATGGATTCCATGTCGCTCCCCTTTAAGCTGGCGTGTGTATTGTTGTACCTAGCGTTTGTATGGGTTGTTTATCGCGGGTATAAGCGCGTGGTTGGGCGGCAGTTGTACGCTGAAACAACCGGTTGGTGGGGTCTCTTGGCGTTGCCCATTTGGTTGGGGGTGCTTGTATTGGCCATTCGCGGTGGGTTGGGGGTTATGCCGATCAACGAAAGTGCGGTTTATTATTCTGCACATATTTTTGACAACCATGCGGCCACCAACACGGCTTGGCACTTGGCGCACAGTAAGATGGAGACGCGTTCTACAGAGAATCTCCACCGTGTTATGCCTGTTTCTGAGGCGGCGCTTGCGGTGTCCAGTTTGTTGGGTGCCGGAATCGGCCCTGATTCGGTTTCGCATGATTTTTTTTCTAGGACAGACACCA
>JBIPOY010000357.1:0-3904 GCA_044378705.1 Saprospiraceae bacterium | reverse complement strand
AGGAAGTCGGCGCCGATTCGCTGGCAAAAATGGGCGGTCAGGTTTGGAAAAGAATCAACCCCTACATTTGGGTAGGGCGCAAAGACCTGACGGAGCCACTCCATGCGTTGTTCGTGCGGGAATAAGTATTTCTTGGTGGTATTGATACCCACCGCTACAATTATTTTATCAAACAAAGGGAGCGCCCGACGCACCAAATCTACGTGACCAATGGTGATGGGATCAAAGGAACCGGGAAAAACTGCTATTTTCATTGGCACGAGGTTTGAGTCAACAGCATCGTACAGCGATCAATACCTGCAACAAAGTATCAATTGTACCGTGCAAAGTCATCTTCTGAAAAATCAACCACCTGCTCCTGCTCTTTCCGGCGATTGCGCCACCACCAATAACCAATGACACCAACCAACAGATAAGGCACGCAAAGCATGTACAAAATGCCATTGTTCAAGCCTTGCGGGTCACCCCCACCCTGTTTTAAATTGGTTTCTGCAGCACCCTTACACATCGCACACTGTGCAGACAAATCAACGGAAAGAAACAACAAAACAATCAATAAAAACCCTACAAACAGAAAATGATGTTTCATAATGGAATTTTTTAAATCCGTAAAAATCACCAAAGAAAGACTACTTCGACTGTGATTTTGATGATTTGATTGATTGCAAATATTTGATTTTTAAATGACTGCAATCTCAATTCATTTACAACCACTTTGTGCTGACTATAATTAACCGCTCAATAATAGGGCTTCAACATCAGATAACAAATCGGACCCGTAACCGCTACATAAAGCCACAAAGGAAATACCCAGCGTGCCATTTTCTTGTGGCGCTCAAATTGATGGGTATACGCCCTCGTAAAAGTAAGGAGGATGAAGGGTAGGATAACAGCCGCCAGCACCACATGGGTCAACAGCAGGAAAAAATAAACGGAACGCATGACGCCTTCGCCACCGTAATGTGTTTCAGCAGTGGTAAAATGATACAACACATACGACAGTAAAAACAGACCCGAACAAACGATCGCCGCATAAATAGCTTTGCGATGGTTTTCCACTTGACCGTTTTTGATGAAATACAAGGCAAATAACAACATAACGGCAGCCAATGCATTCAACGAAGCATGAATGGGCGGTAAAAAACCAAAATCAATGTCCGTCGGAATTTTCACCCTCCGCATTAGTCCTACCAGCAACAATACCACGGCAGAAACAATATACGAAATGATGTTGAGTTTTTTTTCCAACACAAGGTTGGGCGGTTGGTGCAGCATAAAATAGCCTATTGTGGATTGGGTAATAAAATGGCGATGTGTTGGACCATTCTGTCAATCTGCTTGTCGTCCAAGGCATTGTAAAACCGGCGTATCTGACCGGAGGTATCACAAACAGCAAAGTATTCCTTAGAAGGACGAATGTTCTCAGACAAACAGTAAGATTCGTAGCCATTTTCAATAATGGTACGCCAAGAACCCGTTGCACCCGTCCAAGCCCACGTAATGAAATCAGCGCTGGGCATTACTTGGTGATAAGAACGAAATTCAGATGTAGCGTCTTTTGCAACAGAAACAATCCTAAAATAAGGATTGGTGCTGAATTGATTGAACAACTTCTCACTGATGTCCAAGATTTTCTTATTGTCCGGGGTCAAATCTGCTGCCTCTCCAAAAATATGGATGGTGCAAACCTTTCCCTTGATTTGATCTTCTTTCTGACCATCGGGATGAATGACCGGAAGAGAACGGATTTTACCAAAATTGGCATTCTTGCCAACCGCTTCTTTTCTGAGTTGAAAACCACTGTTCAACCAAAAGTAGGAAATGGTGGGAAGGATCACCAAAATTAGCGCCAAAATAGCGCCTCGAATGATGGTCTTCTTCTTAGATGTTTGAATGGTATCGTCGCTCATGACTTTTGTTCAGACTTATTACAGAAAAGGCGGGGTGTGAATGCCCCGCCTTTTCCGTGTGTGATATCAACCTTTAGTGATACCCGGCAGGATATATCCCTGAGGCTTTCCGGCAGAAGAGGGTTGTACTACCTCCTCGTTTCTATGCTTTATATTTTCACGACTCGCACCCCAACGACTGCCCTCCTGAAAGAAAGCAATAATCGCCCAGATGAGCAAGGTCATGGGCATCAGTACACTTACCACCAAACCACGCACTTCATTGGCCATGTGCATGAAATAGAAAATGATGAAATAAGCCTTGTAAATACTGGCGCTGATCATCACCAGCATGTATAAATACTGCCCAAAACCGCCATCTTTCCCAAAGGTTACGCTCGGAATGATGTGCCCTTTGGAAAACAAAGCAAAAGCAACTTCAAGTATGGTGATAACGCCCAAAAGCTTCAAGCCGTAAAACACTAGCTGCTTTTGTTCTTCGTATGTTTGATGTCCAGACATTGGTAAAGACGTAAAAGGTGAAAAAATGTGGTTTGTTGTTCAAACGGCTTATAGCAAATAGAAAACAAGGAATACAAATACCCACACCAAATCTACAAAGTGCCAGTAAAGTCCGATTTTCTCCACCATTTCATAGCCATTCTTACGGGAAGCATACAGCCCACTCATTGCATTGATCATGATGATGGCCAAAAACAGTACCCCAGAGAGCACGTGGAAACCGTGAAAACCTGTGATAAAAAAGAAAAGCGCACCAAAGGACTTTGGCCCCTGCCCTACTTCTAGGGTTTGACCGGCATAATTACCGGACGTATATTTGATAAAATGCCGCTCCAATTCTACTTTCCCATCGTGCTCGTGACCGTGCAAGATGTAAGACTGATCCTTTTTCACTGCAACGGGAACACCATTTTCAACCATTGGTTTGCCGTTGACATCCATTAGTTCACCGTCAGCGATATAACGACCAAATGGATTACGGGTGACCGAGACATTCTCGTACTTGATGAGCGTAGTCCATTCATAAGCCTGACACCCAAGAAAAGTCGCGCCGCCTAAAACAGTCAAAAACATCCAGAAAACAACACCACGTCTGTTTTCACGATGCCCTTCTTGTACCGCACGAACCATTGTCACGGAACTGATTATGAGCACAAAGGTCATAAAGGTCACAAATACCAACGGCATGTGCGCTTTCACAAACGGAAAAGAGGCAAAAACGAAATCTGCTTCCGGCCAAGTGGGGCTACTGAAACGCAAAGCGCCATAGGCAATGAGAAAACCTGAAAAAGTAAATGCATCGGATACCAGAAAGTACCACATCATCAACTTTCCATAACTGGCCTTCATAGGCTCCTGACCACCTTCCCAAAGTTGGTTGTCTTCTTCCTGTTCGTGCGTATCGTGTGCGTGTGCAACAGATGATTCTGACATGTTATTCAAAAAATTAGTTGTATTTCTTTTTGTTAAAGAGCTGTTCAACTTCCGTTGAGCATAAAAAAGATGACCAAATAAACCCAGAGCGCATCCACAAAATGCCAATACTGTACCACCAATTCAAAACGTTGCTTGCGCCGAAGGGTTGGCTTGAAAGGCAACACAAATGCATGTGTCAAAGCTACTGTTATGGCTGCCGCACCGCCCAAAACGTGGGCAGCGTGCAAACCGGATATGACGTATATAAAAGAACTAGAGGGATTTACGGTAAAAGTTGCTCCGATATCATTCAACGCCTGCCAACCTTGATATTGCAACACGACAAAAATCAACCCAAGAAAAAAGGTAACCAACAACAAGCCTTTATACTGCTTCTCTTTGCGCTGTATAAACCCTTTGTACGCAAATTGTATGGTGATACTACTCAACACAATAACCAACGTGTTAACAAAAAAAATATCCGGCAACTTAAACTCCAACCAATTACCAGCAGCCCGACGCACTACGTATGCGCTTGTAAAGCCTACAAACATCATGATAATGCTACCAATTCCCAC
>JBIPOY010000356.1:0-3912 GCA_044378705.1 Saprospiraceae bacterium | reverse complement strand
TATGCCATCTACCTTCCACAGGCAGCCCGAGACAACGCCAGGTCATTTAATCTTGCGTACTTATATTTTCACCAAAAAAAATTCGATTCTGTTGTCAGGCTGCTCCAAGATATTGAATACAGTGACATCGCGTATGCCTTGGGGGCAAAGCAAATGCTGTTGAGAACGTATTATGAAACCAATGAGTTGATGGCCATGGATTCTCTGATTGACAGTTTCAGAATTTTTATCCGACGGAGTAAAATGATGACCAAAAACCTCAAAAGAGAGTACAATAATTTTCTTAATTTTCTCAGAATTATCGCGACCCTTCACCAACCGGATAAGCAGGGCAGTGATTCGATCAAGAAGAAAATTGCGGAGGCGCAATATCTGAACGCAAAAAAATGGTTGTTGGAAAAATTAGCGGAGCGAGAAGCCTTGTCTGCCGCCAATACGAGAAAAAAGTAATTCCCCCCTTGTGTCGTGTCTGTAAAGGACGTAATACACGGACAAGGGGTAAGAAGTCCAAAATGGGCTCCCACGTTCAATTCGGTCTATAGACAAGCCAACCCGTGGAATAGTACCGCCCGAATGGTAGTTGTTCCCATAGATTAACCTACTTTTGCGTTCATTTTCCAATAAAAATGGCCACTCCTCGTACCGTCGCATTTCATACCCTAGGTTGTAAATTAAATTACTCGGAGACTTCTGCCCTGGCGCGGCTCTTTGAGAGCAGCGGCTATCTTCCTGTTAAGTTTGAAGACGAGGCCGATATCTATGTGCTCAATACTTGCTCTGTTACCGAGCAGGCTGATCGTGAATGTCGCAAGGTGGTACGGCAGGCGATGCGTCGCCAGCCAGACGCCTTTATGGTGGTCACGGGTTGCTATGCCCAGCTCAAACCCCAGGAAATTGCCGATATCCCCGGGGTAGATCTGGTACTGGGCGCCGGAGAAAAATTCCGAATTCTGGAATATGTGGACGATCTTTCTAAGGCGCAGGGAAAAGGCATGGTGCGGGCCGGCGATGTACATACGGTTAATACGTTCTCTGCCTCGTTCTCGTTCGGCGATCGTACGCGTTCTTTCTTGAAGGTGCAGGACGGCTGTGATTACAAATGTTCTTTTTGTACCATCCCGCAGGCAAGGGGTGCCAGTCGTTCGGATACCGTCGAATCTGCTGTGGCCAATGCCCGCCAGATTGCCGAAATGGGCACCCGAGAAATTGTGCTCACCGGCGTCAATATTGGCGATTTTGGCAACGGAACAGCAGTGATTGAGGGCACACGCCCACGGAAAGAGGCCCTCTTCGCAGATTTGGTACAAGCACTTGACCGCGTAGAAACGGTTGCAAGGTTCAGAATCAGCAGCATTGAGCCCAATTTATTGACCGATGAAATCATTGGCTTTGTGGCGGAGAGCCAGCGGTTTATGCCACATTTCCACCTGCCGCTGCAATCCGGCAACGACAAACAATTGCGTGAAATGCGCCGCCGATATAGCCGTGCTTTGTACGCCGAACGGGTGGCTACCATCAAGCGCCTGATGCCGCATGCTTGTATCGGTTGCGATGTGATTGTCGGCTTTCCAGGCGAAACGGAACAAGATTTTCTGGAGTCCTACGCTTTTGTACAAAGCCTCGAGGTGTCTTATTTACACGTATTTACCTATTCAGAACGCGCCAATACCCCGGCAGCAACCATGGGGGAGACCGTACCCGTAGAGGAGCGTCGCCGCCGAAACCAAGCCCTCCGAGGTCTTTCTGAAATGAAACGGCGCGCTTTCTACCAACAACAATTGGGCACCGTGCGTCCTGTCCTGTTCGAACACCACCGCAATTCAGAGTGGCTGAGCGGGTTTACCGATAATTATGTGAAAATTGAAATTCCTGCCGATCAGGGCACCATCAATGACATACAGCCTGTATGCTTAGAAAGTCTGGGCCTAGACGGTGAAACGGTAAAGGCCAGCAGCCCTGTCGCTGTTGTGTAGCTCCAGGGGGTAAAATATCCAATATTTCGCCCAATACCCCGCCTTTGTATAGAACAATCAGGCACTTGACACGCTATCGGTTTACGGTTACACGAAGTTGTATTACCGGAGCAATGTCACGTCGCCTTTCCGGATTTCTTCTCTTCCGTCCGGCCATTGCACCTGCACCCGATAAACATAAACGTCTGACGGGGCAGGAATGCCGTTTATGTTGCCGTCCCAACTTGTACCGGGGTCATCGAATACCAAGCTGCCCCAGCGATTCCAAACTTGGAACTGAAGCACTACCACGGTGGAAACAAGGGGGCCAAACAGGTCATTCGCTTGGTCTCCATTGGGGGTAAATGCATTGGGCATATTAAAGGCAATCTTTACCACATCTACCGAAAAAGATACCGTGTCTGCGCAACCAAACACATCCTTCACAATGAGCGTGTAGTCGCCATTTTCAAGCATGGTAGCCACAGAGTCCGTTTGCCCACTGCTCCAAGTGTACAGAAAAGGAGCAAGTGCATTTTCTACCACGGCAGAGGCCTGCTGACAGGTTGTATCGGGCAAACAGTCGGGGCTTAGTACCACCGACGCCTCGATGGTACAGCAGGAATCAACCAAGATGTCCAGCTGTTTTTTTGCCGTACAGCCGGTGCTTGTATGGACTACTAGTTCAATGGTTTTCAGCCCTTTGTTGAGGTAACGGATGGTATGAGGCCCTTCAGTGGTATCGCTGAAAGGGGTTGAATTGAGGCCGAAGTTCCATTGCCATTGATCAACAAAGCCATTGGAGATGATGCTGGTATCGGTAAACGAAATGGGCTCTCCCAGACAAACAATATTATCGGCATCGTCGCTTGTGAAGCCAATGTTTGGACCGGCAAATTCTGCTGTTCCGCCCCAGTCTATGGTGAAGCCGTTCCCGGAAGCTGTAAAATTGTTGACGGACAGGGCGTACGTTACCCCGGCAACCAAATCCATAAATCGGAGGAAATTATCGGCGCCGGCTGCGCAATCGGGGGGTTGGCTCAGGTCTGTTGCCACGGTATTGAGCCCTGTTGGGCCGTAGCACCCGGAGACAGGATCAATGCTGCCTGCGGCCATGCAGCGCTCCAGTATTTTACCGGTACAATCTCCCGGGCCATTGGGCAACCGATAGACCATAAAGTCGAGGTCATCGTTGATGTTAGAGGGGCTCAGGGTGAATTCTAAGGTGCCATTGGTGGCCGCCGTGAACGTAAACCAAGAGGAGTTAAATTCGCCGGGAAAACCGTTGAGACAGGTGGCATCGCTCCATTCATTGGGGTTGCTGCCCGGGCCGGCAACAAACTGAATTGCGCGTGACTGTTTATCACAAATGGCAATGGCGGTGGGGCAATCGCCACTGATTAGGGACTCCAAATTGTCGTGTTGAAGACAGAGTTGGAAGGTGCCGGGCGCCATTGAACCGATGCGGATAAAATACGTTTGACCCGGTACAAGGTTGTCTGCGTGTAATTTTTGGTAAGAAGCTGGTTGCGTGTTGGAGGCGCAACCGACTTCTGTTAGCGTATTGAGACAGTCTCCCTGGTACAAGGCGATGAAGGGGGCTTGCAAGGCAGAAAAAATTGACTCAAAAACAAAAATATCCAAGGTAGAAAAACTTGCCTCGAAACGGTACCAAACATCGTTGTCGACATTGGGGAAACAAGTAGGCGCCGGCACGGTGCTTGCAGTGGCCTGTAAATTGCTTTCTCCGTCGGGGTTGGAACAATAATGGGTGGGGTCAGAAATCAGGGTAGCTGTGGTGCAATCATCATTGGCGACCACCTGCGCCCGAAGAGCAGGGTGGATAAGGAGGAGGAGCACTAGCAGCGAAAAAACACGCCACACGATTGTTCTATTGTTCATAATACTTGGGAAGCTCGTAATGTGATGCGAATACACTTCACGGTGCAATAAACAGTAT
>JBIPOY010000355.1:0-3917 GCA_044378705.1 Saprospiraceae bacterium | reverse complement strand
CATCAACATGCCGGGCTGTTCCGGCGTTATTTCCGGCGTTATTTCCGGCGTTATTTCCGGCGTTATTTTTTTGGATCGCAGTATCTTGAACACTTTACCATGCAGGGTGGTCCAAGCACCGGGATAGGGACTTAAACCTCGGATGAAATTGTGGACCATTGCACTTGGTTGTGCGAAATTTATTTTACAAGTATCTGCGTGAATTTTGGGTGCATGGGTGGCTTCGATATCGGCCTGAGGTGTTGGATGAGCAGTACCAGATGCCAGTGCCTGAACAGAGCGAAGTAGCAGTTGAGCGCCTATAACCATCATTTTATCATGTAAGGATCCGGCGGTTTCTTCTGGTTCGATGGTTATTTTTTCTTGAAACAACCAGTCACCGGTGTCTATTTCATGACGGAGTAAAAAGGTGGTTACCCCTGTTTCCAATGCTCCTCGAATGATTGCCCACTGGATAGGAGCGGCACCCCGATACTTGGGCAATAGGGATCCGTGTAGGTTCATCGTGCCCATTGGAGGCATACTCCAAACTGATTCAGGTAACATCCTAAAGGCAACTACGACAAACAAGTCTGCTTGCAGGGATTTTAAGGTTTCCTGGAATTGTGGGCTCTTCAGGTTGGTCGGTTGTAAGACGGTAAGACCTTTTTCTGTGGCGAATTTTTTTACCGCGGATGCTTGAACACCTTGGCGCCCGCCGGGCTTGTCGGGTGCTGTTACGACCGCCACAATTTCGAATCCATTTTCATGGAGTATGCGCAGAGAGGGTACCGCAAAATCGGGCGTACCCATGAATACTATTTTCATACAGTAAAATAATTGTTTTGACGTGCAAAGAAACAGCGATACCGACCATTGTGGGTAAGATTATTTATTTGGAACTGATTAGGAGGTTGCTGCCTAACCCAAAAACGGTCACTTTTTGTCTCAGACGCCAGTAAGTAAGTCGTTACCGTTTTTTTTAAACTGCACAAACAGTAGAAACGCTACTTTTGAGTTCAGGTAGTTGGGTCGGCCCTTCCTTTTTCATTTGGTGTAAAGTGTAATCAATTAAGATGAACGATTTTTTCTGGAACAATACTGAAGGCTTGCGTTTGTATGCTCAAAACTGGCCCGTAAACAATCCGAGTGCTGTGATTGTCTTGGTGCATGGTCAGGGAGAACACGTCGGACGATACACCCACGTAGCGCAATGGTACAATGACCATGGCATTGCCCTGATGGCATTTGATCAACAGGGGTATGGTCGTAGCGGAGGTCAAAAGGGCCATGCAGCCGGCTTGGATGTCTTGCTTGACGATATTGCGATGTTTGTTGAAAAAACCAAAGCGCAGTTTCCGAAAACCCCTGTTTTCCTATATGGCCATTCCATGGGCGGAGGGCTACTCCTCTACTTTGCATTACACCGACAACCCGGTGTGGCTGGGGTGATTGTTACCAGTCCTTTGATTCGCCTAGCTTTCCAGGCTCCGGCATTAAAAATAATGGTTGGAAAGTTCTTTCGACGCTATATCCCCACCCTGAGCCTCCCCACGGGCTTGGCGGCCAATTTTATTTCCCATGATCCTGCTGTGGTTGCTGCCTATAAAAAGGATCCGTTGGTGCACAATAAGTTGAGTGCCGCTGCGGGTATCGCGCTGTTGGAAATGGGTGATTGGTTGGATACTTTTGCCGGAACCCTCCCTGTTCCGCTCCTGCTGATGCATGGAGCGGAGGATAAAATAACCGCTGCCGCTGCCTCCCGGGCTTTTTCTGAGCGGGCTAAAGGACCAATAACCTATAAAGAATGGGAGGGTCTGTGGCATGAAATGCACAATGAAACCGAAAAAGAGCAAATATTTGAGTACACATTGGCGTGGATAAAAAAAATTATTGCCTGAAATGGTTCTTTTTGCGCCAGACAGGGTGACAACCAACGAAGTTACAAATTTTCAACGACTATTTTTGTCTCACGGCGATGTATCTTCGCGCCGTCCAAATACATCGGCGGGAAAAATCAAAAATAAAATATGAGTTGGTACAAACGATTACGGGAAGGTATTTCCACCGCGACAAAATCGAAAAAAGATGTGCCGGAAGGCGTTTGGTTTCAGTGTAAAAAATGCAAGGAAACCAGCACCACCAAGCAACTCCGCGACAATTACTACAAATGCCTAAAGTGTGATTATCACACCCCAATTGGGTCTGAGGCGTACTTTGAAATCCTCTTTGACAACCACGAGTACATCACCTTGCATGATGACCTAATTTCGGTTGATTTCCTTCATTTTACAGACATGAAGCCCTACGACAAGCGGCTTGAAGACTCTCGTAAAAAGACAGGCCTGAACGATGCCCTCGCCATTGGTGTTGGGGAAGTGTTGGGCAATCGGCTGGTGGTGGCGGCCATGGATTTTAGGTTTATCGGGGGTTCTATGGGGTCTGTCGTCGGTGAAAAAATTTCATTGGCCATAGACCACGCCCTTGCTTCTAAGGCCGGGCTTATCATCATCTCTCGGACAGGTGGTGCGCGCATGATGGAAAGTGCCTTTTCGCTGATGCAAATGGCCAAAACAAGCGCCAAGCTGACGCTGATGGCCAAGGCTAAACTACCGTATTTCTCTCTTATGACAGACCCCACAACGGGTGGTGTCACAGCTTCTTTCGCTATGTTGGGGGACATCAACTTGGCAGAACCCGGCGCATTGATTGGTTTTGCCGGGCCGCGGGTAATTCGGGAAACCATCAAGCGTGACCTTCCGGAAGGTTTTCAAACAGCAGAGTTCTTGCTGGAGAATGGCTTTGTGGACCTCGTTGTCAACCGCAAGGATCTTCGGGAGACAATCGGTGACCTGCTCGCTTTCTTTGATGTGAAATCCTAAACTATTTGCTTAACATTTTGTCTTTCATTCGTTTGTGGGGCCCTCGTGGCCACACTTTCGTGTTCATTTATTGGGTACCATTCAATGCATCAGACCATTTCAACTTCTCCCCAAGGCACCAACCAAGGCGCCGTTCCCAAACCCCACTTTCGTCGAAATATTTTATTGGTTATTACGGCGATAATACTGCTGGCCGGATATTTAGCGCTGAAACCTATCAAAGCCTTTCTGCTCCCGGCTGTTTCAGATAATATTGCAGACGATCACGTCTATATCCCCACAGGTGCTACTTTTGAAGAGGTCGTTCAATTGCTGAAGCAAGGCGGTTACATCAATGACGAAGATAATTTTCGTTGGCTCGCCGCTCAAATGAAATATAAAAAAGATAAAATGCGCGCAGGCCGCTTCGAAGTAAAGCCCCGGTGGTCTAACCGCCAGTTGATTCAACAGCTGCGCAACGGCGAACAGGCTCCGATCAACGTCATACTCAACAACGAACGCCTTCCGGAAGAGGTGGCCGGAAAAGTTGCTCGATTTATTGAGGCGGACTCACTCTCCCTTTTAACGGTTTTTCGGGACAATGAATTCCTCCGTCAGTACAACTTGACCGATCAAACACTGCTTACGGCCTTTATCCCCAACACCTACGAAATGTATTGGAATACAGATGCCAAAAGTTTTGTGGGTAAAATGGTGAAAGAACACGACTTGTTTTGGAGTAAAAATGATCGCGAGGCCAAAGCGAAAGCACTCGGTTTGTCCAAACAGGAGGTCTATGTTGTCGCGTCCATCGTTGAACGCGAAACCAATGCCATCGTGGAAAAACCGACCATTGCCGGTGTTTATCTCAACCGCCTTTCCATAGGAATGAAACTCCAAGCCGACCCAACCAGCGTATTCGCTACCCGTGATTTTACCGCCAGACGGGTTACGGATTATCACACCAATTTCGACTCCCCCTACAATACCTACCGATACAAAGGGCTGCCTCCAGGTCCGATCAGTATGGCATCCATCCCCAGTTTAGAGGCGGTACTTTCCCCGGATAAGCACCGA
>JBIPOY010000354.1:0-3920 GCA_044378705.1 Saprospiraceae bacterium | reverse complement strand
TAGCCTCCAAAAAAGACAAGTAGGGCCCGCCAGCCGTTTCGTGTACGACCGCGAAATGCCCGACCACCTCCTCCGTTACCTACAAGATACCTTCGACCTGCGCAAAAATGATGTGCTCCCCGAAGGCCGTTACCACAACAATTTCGACTTCTTCAAATTCCCCGATTTCGGACTTAATCACCTGAAATACAAATCCCTGCCGCCCCTCCAACACCCTGCACTCCACGACGCTGAAAACCCCTTTGAGGCCATCCTCCAAAAAGACCAACTCCTCCACGTACCCTACCAGTCCTTTCAAGCGGTCATCAATTTGTTCGAACGCGCCGCACATGACCCCGCCGTTACACACATCAAGGTCATCCAATACCGGGTCGCCAAACACAGCCGCATCCTCCAAGCACTCATGGAAGCCGTCCAACGTGGCAAACAAGTGTCCGCTTTCGTAGAAATTAAAGCCCGATTCGATGAAGCTACCAACCTCGAATGGGGCGAACGACTCGAAAAAGCCGGCGTCCGCGTTCACTACTCCTTCCCGGGCGTTAAAGTCCACTCCAAATTGGCGCTGTTCAGACGCATCGAAGCCGGCAAACCACAACTCTACGCCTACCTCGGTACCGGCAACTTCCACGAAGAAACCGCTAAAGTGTACTCCGACTTCGCTATTTTTACCGCCGACCAACGTCTTACCGGCGAAGTCAATAACTTGTTCGGTTTCCTCGAAAATGTAAAACCTAACACCAAACCTTTCGAACACCTCCTGGTGGGCAAATTTAACCTCAGAGATAAATTGTACGAATTCATCGACCATGAAATCGCCGCCGCTAAAAAAGGCCACGTCGCCTTCATGATCCTCAAATTCAACAGCCTGGAAGACAAAGAAATCATCCTTAAATTGTACGAAGCTTCTTCCGCAGGCGTCAAAATTCAACTGATCGTTCGCGGTATCTGCTGCCTCGTGCCCGGTATCCCGGGGTTCAGTGAAAATGTTGAAGTGTTCAGCATCGTGGACCGTTTCCTCGAACATGCACGCGTGTTTATCTTCCACCACAACGGCGAAGATCGTATGTTCCTCAGCAGCGCCGACTGGATGGAACGAAACCTCAGCTTCCGGATCGAAACGACTTTCCCCGTCTATGACCCCACCATCCGACAAGAAATACGCACCCTCCTCGATCTCCAACTCAATGACAACGTCAAAGCGCGTATCATCGACAAAGACAATCTCAATGAATACCGCAGAGCAGGGCTCGATATCCCGGTACGGGCTCAACTCGAAACTTATTTCCACTTTAAACGCAACGTCGAACCCCTTTAATACCCCATTTTTACCCAAAACATCCCGAAAACAACACAAATTTGACCCCAAAAATTTTTTTTCTATATTTTTTTTCAAAAAGGCTTGTTTGTTTGAATCCGGTTCGCTTATCTTTGCGGCGCTTAAATGCGGAAGTAGCTCAGTTGGTAGAGCGCAACCTTGCCAAGGTTGAGGTCGCGAGTTCGAGTCTCGTTTTCCGCTCCGCTTCAAAAGCCCTGACAATCGTCGGGGCTTTTTCATTTTTACCCCCTTCCTATGAAGTACCTCATCGTCATCGGCGGCGCTACCGCAACGGGAAAAACAGCACTGGCCATCCGACTCGCTCAACTCTACAACACTGAAATTCTCTCCGCCGATAGCAGACAGTTCTTTCAAGGCCTAGACATCGGTACCGCCAAAGCTTCCCAAGCAGAACTCGATTCGGCAAAACACCACTTCATCAGCCATTTACCCATCGATACCCCTTACAGCGTGGGCGACTTCGAACGGGATGCCCTCTCCGTACTCAATACTGTCTTCCTACAGCACGAAGTCGCTATCTTGGTAGGTGGATCAGGTTTGTACCTGAAAGCCGTTTGTGAAGGCCTAGACGACTTCCCCAACGTGAGCGAAGCAACCATCGCAACCATCGCAAAAAATGAAGCAGAAGGGGGGCTCATCTGGTTGCAACAATCCATCGAAACCCTAGACCCCGTTTACGCTAAAATTGTTGACCTCAAAAACCCCGCAAGACTCCGCAGAGCACTCGAAGTGTGCCTCGAAACCGGAAAACCATTCTCTTCCTTCCGCATTAAAACCCAACACCAACGACCCTTTACACCCATCTACCTCCTGCTCGATTTGCCACGACCTGCCCTCTACGCACGCATTGACGCAAGGGTAGATCAGATGATCGAAAATGGCCTCGAAACCGAAGCACAGGCACTCCTACCCTACCGCCATATCCCTGCCCTCAAAACTGTCGGTTACGAAGAGTTCTTCCACTATTTCGATGGCAATGCCTCCCTCCCAATTACCATCTCGAAAATCAAACAACACTCCCGTAATTATGCAAAACGACAAATTACCTGGTTCAAAAAATACGGGGAATGGACGGCATTCCACCCGGAAGATTTTAGAAAAATAATGGCCTTCCTCAAATCTCGTATGGACGAAAGATAGGACCCTTCATCGAACCCGATACACACTCCATATCCGCGTCCTCCCCTGCCACCCATTCCAATCGTTCCGCAACAGCCAATCAGGATACAACCGAAAGGCCTCCTCCATACGCTGCCCTCCCAATGCAATCTCAGACTGCCTTGTCTTGAACAATACCAAATCACCCGCCCGAGGACCACTCGGACCCGAATCATTGATCCCAACCAAGGAATCCTTCAACACGACCTCCATCCACGGTCTCTGATAAAAATTTAACACCAATCCCTCCTTCATGGGATCTCCCTTCCGCTCCCAATACACCCGCGTGCCCGGATGTTCCACCGAATACGACCGCATATAGCGCGTAAATACCATAATATCGTTGGCAGGATAGATACTCCTCAACACCAAACAAATCCCATTCAAGACCAAAGACCCATACAAGACCCTCCGAAGCCATTCCGGTAACCGATGACCCCTGCCCACATAATCATCCCAACCCATCGCCGCCAAACAAAACATCGGAAACAAAAACGGAAACAAAAATCGTGACTCCTTGTGCCCTACCAACACATGACCCAACACAAAAAATACCAAACACCATACCAGCACATGTCCCGAATGTCGCCGTATCCCTACCCCCATAAACCAAAATAAAAATAAACTCAACGGCGGTAACATTAATACCGGCATCTCCGTAAAATACCACCACCACGGCGATGTGCCAAAGCCCGCTGCCTTGTTCTCTACAATGTTCTGCGTAAAATAATGGTAGGGCGCCAATACCCACTCCCCGTACAACCAATAATCAGACAATAAACCCAATACAGTCGCAACCAAAGCCCCCAATAACAACAATACCCAATGACGACCCCTTAATTGACCCCTCAACAACAACCACGCACCCAACCCAATACCCGCAAACGCTATCTGATACCGAAAGAAAAATGATAACCCCAACAATAACCCCGCAAAAAATAATATCGTACCCGATTTTTGCTCAACCTTCGGAAAAATTAACAGCAACCCACCCAAAAATGTGACCGCTGACATGTTCTCCGACGAAAATCGCACGTTCAAATACGGCATCATCCAGAAAAATACCAACCCCAAACGCAACATCCGACCCCCATCCCGCATAGCGCCCGACAACCTACCCACCCAACACCAATATACCCAAAATGCCGCCAACCCCACCAACAACCGCATGATAAAAACCTGAACAAATGGATCCTCTATCCCAACCCAACGCGATATCAATACCATTCCGTACGCCAGCAACGGCTGCATTCCAGGGCGCATCCGAGCATGATACTCCCAAGGCAAATCGCCCAACGGTGACTCGCCTAACTTGTACTTCGCAAACTCCCATACCTGAAAATGCTCGTCCGGATGATGGTAACCTACACTAAACCAAGCTGTTACAATAATAATGACAATCCCTGCAATAAACAAATCACGCGAA
>JBIPOY010000353.1:0-3930 GCA_044378705.1 Saprospiraceae bacterium | reverse complement strand
CAGAACCCAAACAGATGCCATCCTGGCACAAGGAGACGTCAGCGAACAACAACCCGCGGCACAAATTTGCAGCGATGACAACCAGTGCTACCACTTGGGTTTGAGGGCAAGCTCTTTCAACTGGAACGGACATTTTGTACTCAAAAATATTTTTGGCAATGTACTGGCCGAAATTTCCGAGGCGAGCACGCAAGAACAAGTATTTACGGTGTGTACGCCCCCCCGGCAACAGGTTGACTTCGGTGTGCTGGCCCTGAATGCCCCTGTTTCAGGACAAAACCTGACGGCTGCGGAGCCCATCTCCCTCCAATTTCGAAATTTTGGCCTCACCCAGCAATCCAATGCCACTGTTGCCTATCGCTTAAACGGGGGCAACTGGATAACGGAAACCGTCCCAGGTCCATTTGGCCCCGGCCAAACTGTTGTGCACACTTTCGCAACATCAGAAGACCTGAGTCTCCCCGGTGGAGCGTACCACTTTGAACTCCGTGCCACCATCGGTAACGACCAAAACCTCGACAACGACACCACTTCAACCACCGTTTTCCACCGATACGTCCGGGAGCTCTCCTTGGTCAACATCGACCAAGGAACGGCCTGCGGAGACAGCACTTTTGCCTTTGTCAACATCCTCGTTCGCAACAATGGCTTGGGCAATGAACACACCTTTGACGTAACATACACCCTCAATGGTGTGCCACAGCCAACGATTCCACTGCTCACCTTGTTCGCCGAACCCGACCAAAGTGAAATGGTGCCCTTGTATATTCCCAACCTCCGCAATGGGACCAATACCTTGGTGCTGAGCATCGGAAACATTGACGAGATGGGGGCAGATGAAGTGCCTGCCAACGACGAATCGAGCATTGTGTTTGAGGTTGATGCCCGGAATCAACTGTTGGAACTCGTGTTTTCCACCGACAACAAACCGGAAGAGTCCACCTGGGATATCATTGACAATCAAGGTAATATACTATTTTCAGGCGGTGCGTATGCCAATCCGCTGAGTTTTAACATCGAAAACGCCTGTCTGAGAAGAGACAGTTGCTACCAATTCCGCATCCACGATGCAGGAGGAGATGGTATGCCGGGCGGGTATGTGGCAGCTTCCATTGATGGATTTACGATTTTTGAATACTCCGGTAGTAATTTCGGCACAGCGCTTTCCATTCCTTTCTGCGCAACCGCTTTTTGTGCAGACTTGGTGTTAACGGCCACCGTTACCCCTACTTCCGGGGCTGGCAACAACGACGGACAAATTGAAGCCCAGGTAATCGGTGGCAACCCACCCTATGTGTTTATCCTCAATGGCAGCGATTTACAGGAGTCTCCGATTTTTAGCAACCTGGCCTCCGGAACATACAACCTGATTTGCCTAGACGCTTTGGGCTGTTCCAGGGAGTTGAACGCAACCCTAGGATCCGTCGCCACAGACGAACCCAAACAAATTCGGCGCCTAAGCGTATCGCCCAACCCTACCCAAGGCATCGCCCACATCGTATTGGCCGCCATGAGCAATGAGAAAACTGCCCTGTGTGAGGTGTACGACGGACATGGAAAATTGATACAGACGGCCCGTATGGCTCGGTGGGACAATACCCTCAGGGGAAACATTGCCCTGGATTTTTTCCCTTCCGGCGTGTACTATCTAAGGGTGTTGGGACTTGAAAAAGTGTACGGGGCCAGCATCATCAAAAGATAGTCGTTAGACTGTGCTGTAACTGGTTAGGCGCCTTCTATTCGTTGTATTGCTGCAACAACCCAATATTTAACGTTTTTCGACCGTATTATTTTTTTTAGCGACGAGTTTGGCACGGTTTTTTAAGGTATTGTTGTAGAAAGAGTCAAATTTTGATTGGTTAATTGTTAGTATGGTTGTGTTGTGAGCCGTCCTGTCTTACCGGCAGGACGGCTTTTTTTGTCCTGGGCGCGGGTAGCTGTTTTTATGCAACTGGTTGCGTTTTTATAAGATATTCACTTCCGGCTCTAGTGTTATTCCGAACGTACGTTTTACAGCGTCAATAATATCTACCGCCAACTGCTTCACTTCTGTTCCGGTAGCGCCACCATAGTTGACCAGTACGAGGGCCTGTTTTTCATAACTTCCTGTATTACCGACACGTTTTCCTTTCCACCCACATTGTTCGATGAGCCATCCGGCAGGAATTTTCACACGGCCATCGGGCAGGTTGTAATGCGGCGCTTGCGGATATTGCAGCAGGATACGGTCGAGTACAAGTCGTTCTGTTTCAGGATTTTTAAAGAAGGAGCCACAATTTCCGATGCGGGCGGGATCAGGCAGTTTTGATTGGCGAATTTTCACCACCGCGTGAGAAACGTCTGCGATACTTGGCGGCGTTTGGAGATCCTCCCCCAATGTTTTTTGAATGTCACCGTAAGAGAGGTGGAGGTTGTGCCGGTGTTGGGTCAACGAAAAAACGACTGACGTGATGCAGTATTGTCCTTTTAATGTGTGTTTGAAAATACTGTCCCGATAGCCGAACTTACAGCTTGTTTTGTTGAACGATTGCTGCACCCCGGTTTCAAGATGAACAGCAGAGAGCCGCACAAAAACATCTTTTAGTTCTACCCCATACGCGCCAATATTCTGTACCGGCGAAGCCCCAACACTACCCGGAATGAGGCTCAGGTTTTCCACACCTCCATACCCGTGGTCCACCGCCCAAGTTACAAAATCATGCCATACAACGCCACCACCCACTTCCACCCAAACCTTGTTGCTAAACGAACGCACCACTCGAATACCCGGAATAGCAATTTTTAACACCAACCCTGCGAAATCGTGGGTCAACAGCAAATTACTGCCTCCCCCCAGGATCAAAACCGGCTTGATGGATGGCTGGAGTGCCGCACGCAGCTCTTCCAGTGAAAAAACCTCAGCAAAATAGGCTGCTTTGGCATCGATCCTGAAGGTATTGTAGGGAAGTAAAGAATGGTTTTGACGTATTTCCATGGCTGTTTCTACTGTTTAGCACGGGGGGTTAAGGAACAAGACACCGGATTTGTTGCGCCAGCAGTCGAACAGCATGAACCTCATAGTCTTCATACCCACTGCTCCAAGCAATGCGTACCTTGTCTAGATATGAGCGCTTCATTTTTTTGAGAATTTCGGGAGAAAGTGCGTATTGCACACGAAAAACAAGCGATTTGTCTTCCTCCGAAGGGATGCCTTCATCGAGTTGTTGCGCGTAAACATCAAAAGAAGACCCATCCATAAACCACAGGGTTGCGAGGCTGTTTTTTTCTATCTTTCCAAAAGCCTTGCGTGGATTAGGATCGTTGAGGGTCAGGGTCAAATGCAGCAAGGCCCGTGCTCCGGAAACAGACAATGCAGCTTCGCAGCGCACATTGGGTGTACCCTTCAGGTAATTTTTCAGGGCCTTCGGCGTATGCCGGAACAGCTCTTGCGATGCCGTCCGGCGGTATATTTCGCCTGAAAATTCATCCTGGGCTTCCTCCGCCAACAAGCAAGGCAACACCGGAGGATGAAGCATTACATCGTCTGCAGGATTGTATTTTTGGGGACGGGCAACGGTCGGAAAAGGCATTTCAGCGCGGGGTGTTTCCGTCTTTGCTCGGCGCTGGAATGGCGATTTGGGGAGTATATTCCGCCCCTTTTTTAAAAAGCTCTTGGCATCCATCTCTTTTCGAACAAGCGTATCCACCGGTGGTATGGTATCCACCGTACTTTGGGCCGTCAAGAAAAAAGCGTGAAAGGCAAAAAATAGCCATAAAATCCGTTTGCCCGGGGAGAAAAATTGGTCGTTCATGTACAAAAAAGCAATTCATGGAAGTTGATGCCGCCGAAAACCGGCGTAACCCCTACATTCGCAGCAAAAGTACACGCGGATTCCCATACCGATAGGACAGGATGACGTTGATTGTATAAATTTTTGTGACACCATTTTC
>JBIPOY010000352.1:0-3938 GCA_044378705.1 Saprospiraceae bacterium | reverse complement strand
AACAAAAATGAAAATACCCGGGCCCAAAATGAACAACACCCTGTTTGATTCCCGTGGAATAAAATCTTCCTTGGTAAACATCTTTATCCCGTCTGCTATGGGCTGGAGAATACCGAAAGGCCCTGCACGGTCTGGCCCAAGTCGATCCTGCATGAACGCCGCCACCTTCCGCTCTCCGTAGGTGGAGTATGCCGCAATACCGAGTGTAACGACAAACAGAATGAGGATCAAAGCCATCTTTTGAATGACAATTGCCGATATGAAAAGTAATAATGCAGTCATGTTATCTTGTTGTTGGCTTATTTGGGGGCCGATGGTTTGCTAATGATACGACCACGAGTAAGTGATACACCTTTACCGGACGGTCAAAGATGCTCCTTCGTAGTGGTTTTGTGAAATAACAGAGTGACGGTCTATGTCACGAGGACCTTCAATGGTCCAGTCTCCGGTTGCTTTTTTGTCAAAACGACAGGTGTTACAAATGAATTCATGTACTTCTCCATGCTGGTCTTTGCGCGCAGTAACACGAAATATTTCGCCCCCATACATCCAGGCCACGGCTTTCCCGGAACACGTTGGGCAATCGCGGTGGGCATCCATGGGGTTGAGAAACCATACCCGGCTTTTGAAGCGGAAAGTACGGTCTGTGAGTGCGCCAACCGGGCATACGTCTATCACGTTTCCGCTGAACTCACTTTCAATGGATTTCTCAATGTAGGTGCTGATTTCTGCGTGATCTCCTCGGCCAATGATGCCGTGTACCCGCTCAGGCGACAGTTGCTGGGCCAGGTAAACACAACGCCAGCACATGATACATCGGGTCATGTGCAATTTAATGTACGGACCAATGTCAATTTTTTCGAAAGTACGCCGTTCGAATTCGTAGCGGGTGGTGGCTTTTCCGTGTTCAAAAGCGAGATCTTGCAGGTGGCATTCGCCTGCTTGGTCACAAATAGGGCAATCGAGCGGGTGGTTGAGGAGTAAAAATTCGACAACGCCGGCACGGGCAACCGTTACCGCTTCGTCGGTTTTACTGGCCACTTCCATGCCGTCCATCACCATGGTTTGACAAGAAGCCATGAGTTTGGGCATGGGGCGTGGATCTTTTTCCGATCCTTTGGTAACCTTTACCAAGCACGTGCGGCACTTACCCCCGGAGCCTTTCAGCGAAGAGTAGTAACACATGGCAGGCGGCACAAGCTCGCCGCCAATCTGGCGCGCTGCGTGGAGGATGGTCGTGCCTTCGGCTACTTCGATTTCAACTCCGTCTATTTTTACTTTTGGCATTGTGGTAATGCTTTAATGATGTTTATTCCGTTCAGTTCCAGCGGTATCGGCGGGTGTTTTTCCAATATCAGAAAACTTGTCCATCCATTTTTTTCGCAACGTAAGGGTGTTTCAATAGTCACCCAAAAATTTCTTGTTTGGTGATCGTTGAAACAGTATAATATTTAAACCGTGATAGGATTTGCCACCGGCTCCTTTACCAGCCCATAATTCCTTTCCAAACACAACTTTGGCTCCTTCACGTGCCATTCGAATTCTTCTCTAAAATGCCGGATTGCAGCGTTGACCGGCCAGGCGGCAGCGTCGCCGAGGGGGCAGATGGTATTGCCCTCCATGTTTTTCGCTACGTCAGTGAGCAAATCAATATCGCTCATTTTGCCTTGGCCATTTTCCATGCGGTGGAGTACTTTTTCCATCCAGCTGGTTCCTTCTCGGCAGGGGGAGCATTGTCCGCAAGACTCGTGGGCATAGAATCGACTAAAATTCCAGGTATTGCGCACGATGCATTGGTCTTCGTCGTACACGATGAAGCCGCCGGAACCGAGCATTGAGCCTGTTGCGAAACCTCCATCGGAGAGGCCTTCATAGGTCATCATTCGATTTTCGCCGGCTGCCGTTTTACATACCAGAAAATGGGGGAGAATGGGTACGGAAGACCCCCCAGGGACACAGGCTTTTAGTTTTTTTCCATTTTTCATACCCCCGCACCACTCATCGGAGTAAAGAAACTCTTCTACAGTGATGTTCATTTCTATTTCATAAACACCTGGCTTGTTGATGTTTCCGCTGGCGGAGATCAATTTTGTGCCGGTACTTTTGCCGAGTCCTATTTTGGCGTATTCTTCACCGCCATCGTTGACAATGGGTACGACGGCCGCTATTGTTTCCACGTTGTTTACGACCGTTGGAGATTGCCAGAGGCCCTTTATGGCGGGGAATGGCGGTTTGATACGCGGGTTACCGCGTTTGCCTTCGAGGCTTTCCAGCAGGGCTGTTTCTTCGCCACAGATGTAAGCGCCTGCGCCTATATTGACGTAAAGGTCTAGGTCATACCCGGAGCCGAGGATATTTTTTCCCAACCATCCTGCTGCGTACGCTTCACTGATGGCCTTTTCCAGGATAAATAGAATCCAAGAATATTCACCCCTGATGTAGATATAAGAGGTATTGGCGCCCAGCGCATAGGACGAAGTGATCATCCCTTCTATGAGCAGGTGTGGGATTTTTTCCATGAGGTACCGATCTTTGAAAGTACCGGGCTCACTTTCATCCGCGTTACACACGAGGTAGCGAGGCACCCCTTCTGGTTTGGCAAGGAATGACCATTTCATGCCGGTGGGGAAACCGGCGCCACCGCGACCGCGAAGGCCGCTTTTTTTGACCTCTTCTACCACGGCATCCGGTGACATGGTTTTCAAAGCCTTTTCCACAGCGCGATACCCGCCGTTTTTGCGGTACACGTCGTAGGTATTGATGCCCTCCAAATGGGCGTGCTCAAGCAGAAGTTTTCTTGCCATATTAATTTTACCACCGGGTCGTTTAATACGCGGAGGTTTTGTTTTGTTGCTCCAGGAGGCACAGTTGATCCGCAGCGGGAATAGTGCTTTTTGCGGTAAAATTATCAACCTGAACACCCAAAAATTCAATGGTTGTGCACAAATATGCTACTACTTCTTTTTTAGCTAAACCCTCTGAGGTTTTTCGCTGTGATTCAGTTTATTCCTTTTCTTTGGCAAAAGCCTCCATAAAGTCTGCTCTCAGCCGTTCGGGAGTCATCACAGCACATTGGAAATCAGGCGTTGGGAACACACCGACTTTCATTTTTTCTGTCTCAAAGTCATCGAGCCACTCCACAAATTCCACAACATCCATCGCTTCTACCCGGAATTCATCATAACCGCCTTTTTCGCGAAAAATAGCGGCAAATTCAGCATTAGGGAACACGGCAAACACGTCGGAATTGTCTTCATCATCTTCCAACATCAGCCAGCCCTCATCGTCTGTGAGGCCCCACACTTCTTCTTCCGCCACGGCAGTTCGTATGAAATATTTATACCTGCTTTCTGGTCGGCGGGCGAGGGTTGCTTCGATTTCGCTTGGTGATAGTTGCATTCAATTCGTTTTTAAAAATCTTCCGAGTACCCAGCCCGTTTCTCCGTTTTCACGGCGGACTTTGTACCAGGTTGAGTACGTGATGGTTTCTACAGCACTGGCGGATATTTCCGCCGTCATCTGCCCTTTTTGGAGGTCTTGATAAGAGATAGTATAGTTGTTATCCCCTGCGTTGTAACTTTCGATAACAACCGCTTTTCCTTTTGGCAACACAATGACCGCGCCGTTTCCGGTGAGGGATGTTTCTTGCTTCAAAACGGCCTCATTTTCGTTCTCCGAGTTTCTGGTTTCGAGAATATCTACCCCTTCGTTGTTTCTGAAACTCCCCAATTTTTCTGACTGTACGGTGGCTTCTTTTCGCAGGGTTACATTGTTACCAATGATGGTTCCTTTTGGTCCATTGGAAGTTCCTGTATTTGGTTCGACCTGATTTGGTGTTGCTGTAGGCACTTCTTTTTGGCTTGTTACCGGCGTTGAAATACCTTTATCAACTAGTTTTATTTGTTTTTCCAGATATTCCAGTTCTTTTTCAATTTCTG
>JBIPOY010000351.1:0-3958 GCA_044378705.1 Saprospiraceae bacterium | reverse complement strand
AACAAATTTCCCTACTTTGGAGGCACGTGATACAAGGGCAAAATTACGGTGGTTTTGATGTTTAGCAATTTACAATAATATCTGAATCAAGGATTTATACCCCTGGAACCATTTTTTATTTCTATCTATTTCAACCTATTTCCGGTCCACGCATGAAAATTGGTATCGTTTGTTACCCCACGTACGGTGGGTCGGGTGTTGTAGCCACCGAACTTGGTCTTGGGCTTGCCCGTAAGGGCCACGAGATCCATTTTATAACCTATCGTCGGCCGGTACGTTTGTCGCATTTTGAGGCCAATGTTTTTTACCATGAGGTGGACAACGAGGATTATCCGTTGTTCGAGTACCCGCCCTACGACACAGCCCTCGCTTCCAAGATTGTAGATGTGGTTCGATACCAAAACTTGGATCTTTTGCATGTTCACTATGCAATACCACATGCTGCGGTGGCCTACATGGCCAAGAAAATCCTCCTTACACAGGGTCGATATTTGCCGGTCGTAACAACCTTACACGGAACGGATATTACCCTTGTGGGCAACAACCGTGCGTTTGCCCCGGTGGTAGAATTCAGTATCAACAAAAGCGATGGTGTCACCGCCGTTTCTCAAAGTTTGAAAGAAGAGACCTTGGATTTGTTTAGTATTCAGCGAAACATTAAGGTTATTTATAATTTTATTGATTTTGATCGCTTTAGAAAAACAGACAAAGAACACTTCAAAAAAATTATTGCGCCCAATGGGGAGCGTATCATTGCGCATACGTCCAATTTTCGGAAAGTGAAGCGTGTAGAGGATGTCATCCTGATTTTCAAGAAAATTCTGGATCAGGTACCCTCCAAATTGCTGATGATTGGTGACGGACCGGAACGCCAGAATTGTGAGCGGCTTACCCGTGACTTGGGCATTGGCGATGCGGTGCGTTTTTTGGGGAAGCAGGATGCCATCGAAGAGCTCTTGGCCATCTGTGATTTGTTCGTTATTCCTTCCGAGAGCGAGAGTTTTGGACTGGCGGCATTGGAGGCGATGGCCTGTGAAGTGCCCGTCATTTCTTCCAACAGTGGAGGCCTGCCGGAGGTAAATATCCATGGGGTTACCGGTTTTCTCAGCGACCCCGGCAATGTAGATGCAATGGCAGAACACGCCATTGCCCTGCTGCAAAGTGAGGCGATGCTGTCTGAATTCAGGGCCAATGCCTTGGCCCAAGCGCGCCGTTTTGACATTGAGAACATCTTGCCGCATTACGTGGCCTTCTATGAGGAAATACTCCGGGAAAGTGTTTACAAATTGGAGTAGGCGTACAAATATCGGGGCACTTCAGAACCCGTCAGAATTTTATCCTTTTTTGACAACAATCACTACAGAAATGCACACAAAAACCACCATCTGTCTTCTCTTTGTCCTTCTTTTTCCGTATCTTCTTTTGGCCCAATTACAGACTTTGCGCGGTTCCGTTCGCGACAAACAATCTGAAATGCCCCTGATTGGCGCTACCGTTCAGCTCTTGACGCCCCCATCATCCAAAGAAGTAACCAGCCCTGTTTTGGGTGCCGTAACGGATGAAAACGGTTTTTTTAAGATCGCGAAAGTGCCTGTTGGGCGTCAAACCTTGCGCGTTGTTTATTTTGGTTATGAACCCCAAACGGTACCCAATATCCTCGTCACGGCAGGGAAGGAAGTGTTGTTGGATGTACAATTGGAAGAATCATTCAACAGGATAGCGGAGGTGGTTATTACGGCTCAATCAGACAAAGACAAACCCACGAATGAGTTGACGACCATTTCTGCACGGCAGTTTAACCGGGAGGAGGTCAGTCGTTATTCTGGTGGACGCAACGATGTGGGGCGCTTGGTGGCCAATTTTGCCGGTGTTGCTGCCAGCAATGATGCGCGAAATGACATTATTATACGGGGTAATTCACCCACTGGCGTGCTTTGGCGACTGGAAGGGATTCCAATTCCAAGCCCCAACCACTTTTCTACCTTGGGTACGACGGGTGGGCCCGTTTCGGCATTAAATCCGAACATGATTGGCAATTCAGACTTTTTGACTGCGGCTTTCCCGGCCGAATACGGCAATGCCACGGCGGGTGTGTTCGACATTAATCTGCGCAAAGGCAACAAAGATCGTTTTGAATATGTGGCACAACTGGGTGCTTTCACCGGGTTGGAAGCGGCGATGGAAGGTCCGCTCCGCAAAGGCAAGGGCTCGTTTGTAGTGGCTTATCGACATTCTTTTGCAGAAATTGCCAAAGCAGTGGGTTTGAACGTAGGTACCACGGCCACACCCAAGTACAAAGACTTGACATTTAACCTTGATTTTGGCCACACGAAGGTTGGTAATATCAGTGTTTTTGGCATCGCCGGGTACAGTTCCATTGATTTTTTAGGGGCTGAAATAGACACCACCGATCTTTTTGCCCAAGCCACTGAGAACGCCTATAATATTTCTAAATTTGGTGTATTTGGGATAAAAAACAATATTTTGCTCCATGATCGCGCCTATATACGCACGGTGCTGAGCACCTCCTTTGCCGGCAATTCGTACAGCACCGAAGACCTTGTTTTGACGGATGTACAGGGTGGGCTCTTACAAAAAACAGATGTGTTGGATGCCGGTACGACGCATCGGCTGTCCTCGTATTACCATCATAAAATAACCAACCGTTTCACCTTGCGCACGGGGATATTATTGCAACTGCAGCAGCTGAATACCCGTGTCCGTACCCGTGATGGGGTGCCTGATTATGACGGTGACGGTCGTCCGGACTGGTACACGCGGCGTGACTTTGACGGAAATTTTCGTCAAGCGGAGGCCTTTATCCAGACGAAGTGGCGGGTTGCCGAACGTGTAACACTGAATGGGGGTTTACATGGCCTTTATTTTGATAAAACAGGCGGTGTAGCCTTGGAACCACGGGCAGCGCTCAATTGGCAATTGACAGCCAAATCTACCGTTAATTTCGGCTATGGATTGCACCAACAGACCCAACCGACGCCTGTTTTTCTGTTCCGCGAACGCCGGCAAGACGGTACTTTTGTAGAGACCAATGCGGATCTTCGTTTTACGAAAAGTCAGCACGTGGTGTTGGGTTGGGATTTTAAGCCATCTGCTTCTTGGCGTGTAAAACTGGAGGGTTATTTTCAAAAACTATCAGATGTTCCGGTGGACTCCTTGTCGAGTAGTTTTTCGCTCTTGAATACCGGTGCTGATTTTGTGTTTCCGGAAAAAAACAATTTGGTCAACAAGGGGACAGGTTCCAACAAGGGCATAGAACTGACGGTAGAGAAGTTTTTTAGTAAAGGATGGTATTCTTTGACGACCGTCAGCATCTTTGATTCAAGATATCGTGGGTCAGACGGAGTGGCACGGGCCACGGCTTTTGATGGTCGTTACGTGGCGAATTGCTTGGCCGGAAAAGAATTCCAATGGGGTAAAACGGGTCGTAGATATTTGACACTCGACACGAAGGTAACATGGGCGGGTGGTCGTCCGTATACGCCTGTGGATGTAGCGGCGAGCAATGCAGTCGGCCAAGAGATCTTGCGGGAAGATCAGGCATTCAGTCTTCGGTACGAAAATTATTTCCGGTGGGATGTAAAAATAGGTGTTCGGCTCAACAGTGAGCAGCGCAAACTTTCACAGACGTTTTTCTTGGATTTTCAGAATGTGACCAACAAAAAGAATGTGTTTGCTGCCCGGTACAATGTTCAGCGTGGCGTGGTGGGTAAAACATACCAGATTGGGTTTTTTCCGGATGTGCTCTATCGGATTGAATTTTAGGCTTTCTGTTTATTTCCCATTGGGTGAAGGGTGGAAGTGGTGCGCTATAGCCATGGCAGAGTGTTTTTGAACGAGTGTCACACATTTGTATCCTTCCAACCACTTTGTGTTAACGTGGAAGGAACTGAATATCCAACCACAGACAAAAATGGATACATCAATACCTCTTGGTTCA
>JBIPOY010000350.1:0-3964 GCA_044378705.1 Saprospiraceae bacterium | reverse complement strand
CGCCAAACAATCGGTCTATCAGCGTATTTTTTATGTCGAATTTGGCAACGGGGTCTCCGATTCCGTCGGCGTTTTTAGCGCCGGGTGTTACGGCGCCTTGCAAGCGGTCAAAATAAGCGGCCTGTTGTTTTTGATCACGCCAGCGCACGTATTCTTCAAAGGTCATGTAGGTAGGGGCACGGTAGAAATCTTCGCCTATTTTTTCCGTTACGATGTAGCGATCGGAGGTGGGGTCGTATTCTACGATTTGGTCTATGGCCTTCGGATCGCGCAGGTCGAAGGGGTTGGAGTTTCCGGCGTGCAGAAAGTCATTGTACCGCTCACTGAGGGGAGGGAAAGAGTCAAGGGTGGCTGTTGGGGGCTGTAGGTCCGCATGGTGTATGGGGGGGTGTACTGCTGCAATGGGCAGTATTTCATCTGGGAATAAGATGGTGAGCACGTTTTCGCGCAATTTTTCCGGGTAGGAAAAAGCGTAGAGGGTGCAAATCGAAATCAAGGCGATCGCTGCAAGAAGGCTGTTCTTCTTCGTCATTTTCAAAAAAGCAGGAGTAAGTTTTAAAAGAAGGTACTAAAGGAGTGGTCGAATGACGCAACAGTGGGCTGGTAGGTTGCCTGATCGTTGAACTTGTGACAGATCATCTTTGGCCATGATGTTTGTCAAGGATATACTGAATTCAATGCGTCAATTTTGTTTTCTAAAATCTAGAAGTATGAAAAAGCAAACAGGTATTTGGCTCGACTTGCGCGATGCATGGGTGATCAATCTTCCGGTGGAGCATGATGGAGAGGTGGTGGTGGAGCATGTTCCATCCAACATTGAGGAGAGTACCCCTTTGGGTGGTAGCCGGAGTAAAACGCCATGGGGTCCGCAGGGATATTCCAATCAGCGGAGTATTGAGGAGCGGCGCCACTTGGAGGAAAAGCATTTTTTCAACAACATATTGGAGCATATTGATCCATCCACGGATGAGTTGGTTGTATTCGGCCCATCAGAGGGAAAATATGGAATGGAGAACTTATTAGAGGCTCAGCACCGCGCACCAAAAATCATGGGCGTTATGACTGCCGACAAAATGACGCAGCACCAAATGGTCGCTTGGGTGCGCGAGTTTTACCACCGTCCGGCTCCTCGAAAGTTGTCTAAATTCGGCCAGGAGCACGAGCAGTAAACGTTATGATTCTTTAGCAGTGGCACGCTGCGTGGCTCGGGTTTTTTTTGTCATAGCCGGGCCATGGCTCTTCAGAGATTTGCGTCTGAGGGAATAAAGACTATTTGTTAGCCTCAGACGCGACCGGCAGAGCTGCTACGCTTTTATTATTTTCCCGTCTTCCATTTCAATGGTTCTGTGGGTGCGTGCGGCGAAGGAGGGGTCGTGTGTTACGATGAGGAGGGTCTGTTGGTATTCTTCGCAGAGTTCTTTAAAAATATCGAACACGATATCGCTGTTTTTTTTGTCGAGGTTACCCGTTGGTTCGTCGCCCATGATGATGATGGGGTCATTGATGAGGGCTCGTGCGATGGCGACGCGTTGTTTTTCACCACCAGAAAGTTGGTTGGCATTTTTGAGGGCCAATGTTTCCATACCGAGCGTTTTCAGCCTTTCGAAGGCACGGTGTTCCACTTCGGCTTCCGGAAACTTCCCGAGTTTTAGTCCTGGGAGCATCACATTTTTCAAGACAGAGAATTCATTTAGTAGGTAGTGGAACTGAAAAACGAAGCCGATTTTTTCGTTGCGTATGCGGGCGAGTTGCGCTTCGTTTCTGTCGCGCATGAGTTCGCCGTCTATCCATAAATCACCTTGGTAATCGGTATCCATGGTGGAAAGGATGTAGAGCAGTGTTGATTTACCACAGCCTGATTTTCCGGTTATAGAAACGAATTCACCTTGGTTGACGGAGAAGCTGATTTCCTTCAGGACATCCACGATGACCGGGTCTGTGAAGTGCTTGCAAATTTTGCTGGATTGTAGGACTATTTGTGCCATGTTTTATTTGCCCCGGATGATGATGACAGGATCAATGGCACTTGCTTTTCTTGCGGGGAAAAAACCAGCCAAATAGGTGGTGATGATAGAAAATACGATTCCAATGATATAAAACACTGGGTTATAGTTGATGGGGTAGGTTTTTATGGTTGGCAAAGCGGCTGTGTTAAAGGGGATTTGGTCTATGATGAGGGATAAAAGAAATCCAAACAACAGGCCCAGCAGGCCGCCTAAAAAGCCGATTGTCAGCGCGATGCCGAGGAAAATTTTCCGAACGTCGCTTCCCGAGAATCCGGTGGCTTTCAGGATGGCGATGGTGTCCATTTTTTCATAGATCATCATGTTGAGGATGTTGTAGATTCCAAAACCTGCCACAATGAGCAGGGTGATACCCACCACGTATGAAATGAGTGTTCTCACAAAACTGCCGGTTTCAAATTGAGAATTTGCGGTTTGGATGTCTTCGGCATCTACCTGAAACAACTGGGCATATTCTTTGGCAACCGCTGGTGCAGTTTTGAGGTCTTTGAGTTTGATCTGAATATCGGTGATGTAGTTGTTGGGCACACCCAGTAGTTTTTGTGTGGTTGCGAGGGTGGCATAACTCTGCACATTGTCGAGATCTTTTAATCCGGACTGGAAAAAGCCGACCACTTTAAGGGGTAATCGGTCACCTTTGGAGGTTGTTAATTGTATGACGTCACCAATGTTTGCCATAAGTTTATTTGCGACACCAAGCCCTAAAATGATGCTATTGCTCACGTTTTTGAGGTCAAGTGGATCACCTTGAGTCACATAGTTGCCGAAGAAGAACAGTGTGTTTTCTTCTACGACATCAATACCGCTGACGGTTCCCGTAATGTCTATTGTTGCTGCGTTGTATAAAACCGGGGCGTTAATTTTGGGGGCAATACCCAAAACCCGCGGATCTGCTTGGAGTGTTTTAATGATGGCGGCGTTGTTGTATATTTCAACCCGGCTGCCGTTGGAACGGACGGATTGGATGAAGTTATGGCCGTCTTTAAAGGCCGTTGCAAGGTTAACGGGTTGTTTTTGGTTGGGTTTAATGTCGTTGTACAGGCGGATATGTGCTGTTCGGTTCAAGATAAGGCCATCCAGAAGGTCGTTTAAACCGTTCATAAAGCCCAGTAGTGTAATGAACATGGTGATGCTGAACGTTACGCCGATGGCTGCCACGAGAGATTGTCGCCAACGCGCCAGCAGCAGTGATTTGGCGATGTCTGCAATGAGTTTTAAGTTCATTTGGTTGTTTTCAGGATTGTTTCATGGGCGTCAAGGCCCCTGAGTATTTCTACGGTCTGGTAATCCTTCAAGCCTACGGTTACCCTACGGCTGCTTTTGTTAGCCAGTGTTACCAGGGAGTCATGCTGCAAGTAGGCTCTTGGTATGGTGATAACATGGTCTTTGGTAGCAATCACAATATTGGCCTCTACGGACAGATTTGGATATAAGACAGGGGGTTGGTCTGAGAATATCGCTTCAACGGTAAATGTTCGTGACCGCTCATTCATGATGGGGTGAATGTTGGTTACTTGTGCGCTGAAAACCTGCCCTTTAAAGGCATCCAAGGAGAGCAGTGTTTGAAGCCCGATTTTAATGCGAGCAATATCAGTTTCATCCACTTGTAATTCAGTTATAAAATGATCGGCATCTCCAATGACCGCTATGGGGTTTTGTGTAGTTACAATTTCGCCCAATTCTTTCGTGATGCTGTAGACGCGTCCATCTGTTTTACTCCGAATGATATAATCTTCTGTGATGGTTTTGCTGATGGACAGCAGTTTTTTTGATTGTGCTGCGGCGAAATCGAGTTGTTTCTTCAGGTCTTCGAGGCGGTAAATTGCTGCCAAATAGGTGGCGGAGGAGCTGGTATAGGTCAATTCACGCTGTTCCAATTCTACTTTGGAGCCAATCTGCTGGGCCCAGAGTCCGCGTTGACGCAGGAGGAGCAGAGAGTC
>JBIPOY010000349.1:0-3970 GCA_044378705.1 Saprospiraceae bacterium | reverse complement strand
AACATGGAGATTATTATTGTTGATGATGCAAGTACCGACAATAGTGTTGAAGTTATTAGGCAAATACAATTAAACAGCAATCGTAAAGTAACGATAAACCTGATTGAAAACGATGTAAACCTAGGGCTTATACGCAGTAGAAATCTCGGGATTTTTCATGCCGCAGGTGCGTTTTTATTCATGCTCGATGCCGACAATTATATCGGTAAAAATTGCATTCACAAACACTATGAATGCTTGTCAAACCAACAGGATCTCACAGCCTGCTACGCACCAATCCAAAGATTTGCTGATACTACGGGTGAAATGCTTTTTGTTTTTTCAAACGAAGCCTTTGATTACCATAGGTTACTTTATGGCAATTATATAGACGCCATGGCTATGTTCAAAAAATCACATTTGGTGAAAATCGGAATGTACGATACAAATATGCCGCCTTATGGATGGGAAGATTATGAACTTTGGTTAAGGTTGGGACAATTGAATGAAAAGGTGGCACTGATCCATGGCCCGGCACTTTCTTATTATCGGGTGCATGGAAATAGCCTTCTATCAAAGTGTCCGCTGGAAAAAAACAACCTGCTGGTCCAATATTTGAAACTGTACCATCCACTAAAATATGAACTTAGCCAAGGTAACGATGGAGAATTGGTTTTTTCACCTAGGAAAGACCAATTCGCGCAGCTATTTTTTGCAACCGGCGAAAATCAAAATACCACAACTGATACCACAACTGGAATAATAAATTTTGATGAATTACATTCTTTGAAAGTAGATGTGGAGGACACCACCAAAACCATAAATTTTAAGTTTCCCTACGCACAAACAATAACCAATCTCCGATTCGACCCGCTGAACGATTATTGCCAGTTACGTATAAAATCCATACAACTGTTCCTTCAGGGTGAGCTACTAGAAATTCCCTTCACATTGTCATCAAACGCCCTTCAAGTCGTAAATCAAGTGTATCTGTTTGTCACTACTGACGCTCAAATTCATATTAATTTTTTAAACAATGCCAGTGTTTTCATTGACCAAGTAACCATCCATATCGATGGTTACCGGATGGATGCAAGTCTTATTCCATTGATATTGGAGGTTCAACATTTGGAACGGCATATTGTAAATGACAAAATACCCCAAGAACAGGGCTACCAATGTGATCTTTGCCCACCGGAGCCGGAGATCGAAAACTTGGTGCTCAACAAAGATCAAATTGATCGCAGCGCAAAAAGTTTGGGTGCCGCATTTTTGCCGGAGCGATTGGGAATAGAAAATCTTCAACGATGGCATTCAACGATCTACTACAAAGACACGCATCGTGATTATAATGAAGGCGATAAAGTTGCCAGGAATGTAAATAGCGCTTCGAAAACGCTATCATTCAAGTTGCGTAAATCAAAAAAAATTCAATCCATTCGGTTTGATCCGCTCATGGATTACGTGGTGGTGCAGCTCCACGGTATTGAGGCGCGCCTTTGTGGAGTACCGGTCATCACGCCGCTGGCGGTGTCGTCCAACGCCAACCGCACAGAAAACGGGGTGTATTATTTTGATACGCAAGCCCCTTATTTTTTTATTGATTTTGAAGGTGGTATCGAATGTGAGATGGATGAATTGGTGGTTTCACTTCGGTATGAGCGGTATGGCTTAGAGGCTTTGGACATGGTTTTAGAAGAGAAAAGCAAGGCAATCGCATCGGTAAACAGCGATATAGTACCTCTGCGGGAAAAATGGCTTTTTGTCAATCCATGGCAGTCACTAAAAGCTATCGTCAACACAAAGTGGTTGTGAATGACGTGTGATTACAATCATTTTACAATCAAACACTTACAATCATTAAAATCATCAAATGATATTTAAGCACTACGCAAATGAAGGCACGAATCGTCCTATTTTCATTCATCGTTGCAGCCATTCACATACTCATGCTGCTCACATTCAAGTATGTGCATGCGATGGCGTATGTGAATCACTACGTTGTTTTAATGATCGGGCTGATAAAGGTAGAAACCCTTTCGTTGAATTGGAGCGAGTGCCTTTTTTTCGGAGCAACTTTCTTATCCGCCCTCCTATGCTTCAGGAATAGGCGGTGGTTTTCAGCCACCATCCTCTTGTTCTCCGGAATGTTGTGGGTACTGCTCGAGTCAAGTATTTTTTATTATTTCAAGGATCTGGGCCTTGATTCTTTAGAAGAACTAAAGGACTTCGACCATCAAGAGGCCGCTTTCTTGCTTGAATCTTTTTGGACTTCCTGTCAACATTTTTTCAACTCGTTTTTTCTCGAGGGGCTATCCGTCAAACTATTGTTGTATAGCTTGATCGGCCTGATTGCCTATTTATTGATGGAAAAGAGCCGAAAGTTGATGGATGTGGGCCATCGTACAGCAGGTTATATTGTCTCCGGTTGCTGTATCATCGCCTTGTGTCTGTCCCTTTACCTTCGTTTTGAAGCTACTGCAAGCCTTTGGAGCCAAAACAGTGACATCACAAAGCGGTTGTGGCAGAATTTTAGCCTACCACTACCGCGAATGGTGCATGATCAGCGCGATTTAACCGTGGTAACGTATATAGGAGAATCCACCACCGTGATGAATATGGGCCTCTACAATGCGCCGGAGAATAACATGCCTCTACTCAGCGAATTACAGCGTTCCGATCCTGGTTTCATACTTTTTCATCAGGTTTTTTCCACACATACCCATACATCAGAATCGCTGCTCGAGGCGTTGTCGATTGCTGCCCGTGTAGGAGAAGATTATCTGCCGATCAAAAAGCGATACCGTTTTTCCATGGTTGATTTGCTGAAGGCCGGCGGCGTAAATACCCTACTCCTCAACAACCAAGGATTCACCGGCTCCTTCAACCAAACCGCCTCCGTTGTCTTCCGGAACGTGGATCGGAGAATCAACAGCACCAATACCCTGTTGGTCGGCAACGTCCCCAATGTCATAAAGCGCCCCTTAGACGATGTTTTCTTCGGTATGCACCTACCTGCCTTGCTGTCTTCTTCGGATTCCGAAAGCCGTCTGATTGTATTACATTCCTACGCCGGTCATGGTCCTTACCAGCAGTATATCCCGGATTCCTGTCAAACGAAGGCTGGATTTTTTCAGAATCGGTGGAGCCTTCAAGCTTTGGTGGGAGACCAGCCTGCGACCATCCAAAACATCGATGATTACGATAAAAGCATGCATTATATCGATTATTCGATCTCGCAGGTGATAGAAGGGGTAAAAGCCAAGCGGGAACCCGCCATCTTTATCTATTTTTCCGATCATGGCGAGTCGGTGTTCACAGGCCGTGGGCATGACTCCAGTCACTTCGTCCATGAAATGTTTCGTGTACCATTCATCCTGTATTTTAATCCGGCCGCCCGACAAAAATATCCGGAACTATACGACAAGTACAAAAAGCTCGCATTGCAGCGTCATCCGGCAACCCTTGCACAGTTGCCATCCACGATCATGGAACTATTTGGTGTACGCTCGGCCCCCGAAAACGGCCCCCTGCAGGGTCTCACACCAGTCGTGGGAGCAGAAACCAGGCTCATCCCCGTCATGGTTCGGAAGACGGCCGGCAGCACAACCTATGTGGAACTGAATGACACTGCGCAGTATCCACACCACCACGGGGAAGACATTGTCGCAGTAAACCAAACAGACAACGCCACAAGAATTTTTACGCTGAACAATAATAAGACCAACCGCGCTGTAAAATGCTGTTACCACCGATCCAACACCTACGGAAAAGCGCTGCGTGGCAGCATGGTCTGTGATTGTCTGGAAGCAGACTTGCTGGTTCAGCCCGACGGAAGCCTTACACTGACACATCCACCAAAACCGGATGTAGGCTTCCGACTGATGGATTTATTCCGTATCGCGGCTAAGAACAACATGGCGGTATGGATCGATGGGAAAAACCTCCAGAAGCCCCAACATGCCAGAAAGTTGCTTCAGTTTTTGAAGGA
>JBIPOY010000348.1:0-3980 GCA_044378705.1 Saprospiraceae bacterium | reverse complement strand
TTACAGTCAGGGCATGAATTGCACCTTTGATGTACCATGGGTAGCTTCTGCGGGCATTCATTTCAGTCTTGGCATGGATGGTATCACCCTACTCATGTTGTTGCTGACCAACCTCCTTGCTCCCATTATCTTATTGAGTAGCTGGGGCCGCAATTTCGACAACGAATCGCGTTATTACGGATTGGTACTGCTGATGCTGGGTGCGCTGAATGGTGTGTTTTTGGCCCAGGATGGCCTTTTATTTTACGTTTTCTATGAATTGGCCCTTATCCCAATATATTTTATTTGTGCGATTTGGGGCGGACAAGATCGTATTCGGGTCACGTTGAAATTCTTTGTTTATACGTTTACCGGGTCCCTGTTCATGTTGTTGTCGTTGCTGTATGTGTATCTTCAGACGCCGGGTGCACATTCGTTTGCTTGGGCAGACTTGGTACAAGCGCCCCTGTCGCCGGGTGCTTCCAATTGGGTAATGCTGGGATTTTTTCTTGCCTTTGCGGTAAAGATGCCCCTGTTTCCTTTTCATACTTGGCAGCCCGACACCTACGTAACAGCCCCAACAGGGGGTACCATGTTGCTTTCCGGCATCATGCTGAAAATGGGCACCTACGGTGTTATCCGGTGGATGATGCCTTTGGCACCTGAAAGTGCGCATACGTTGGTTCCCACATTCATGGTACTGGCGGTCATTGGGATCGTATATGCGAGCCTGATTGCGGTGAAACAAAGCGACTTAAAACGCTTGGTTGCCTATTCTTCTATTGCACACGTTGGACTCATTGCGGCTGGAATATTTGCTTGGAACAAGGCCGGTTTGCAAGGCAGTCTGATTCAGATGCTGAACCACGGCATCAACGTAGTGGGTCTTTTCTTTGTGGTAGATTTGATAGAGCGCCGATTGGGCACACGATCTTTGGCGGAAATGGGTGGCATTGCAAAGTCTGCTCCTAAGTTTGCGACCTTATTTATGATCATCATGCTTGGCGCCGTTGCTGTTCCGTTGACCAATGGATTTCCCGGTGAATTTCTTTTGTTGAATGGCGTTTGGCATTATAATTTTTGGATGGGCGCCGTAGCAGGATTAACGATTATTTTTGGTGCCGTGTACATGATGCGGGCGTATGGTTTGGCAATGTTTGGTGAGCCCAACAGCGCAACTGAAAAATTTTCCGATGTTGACGGACGAGAATTTTTAGTGCTGGGTGTGCTTGCCGCACTGGTGTTGGTGCTGGGTTTTTTCCCGGGAATGATCCTAAACCTAACGGATATCAGTGTAACTAGGATATTGGGTGCCGTACAACTATAAATAAACATGGAATTCACACTGCGCGACAACGAATTTATTCCCCTCAACAACCTGCTGAAAGTATTACAATTGGTGGGGACTGGTGGCGAGGCCAATATCAGAATAGAAAATGGGGAGGTGAGGGTAAATGGCATTAAAGAAACCCAAAAACGAAAAAAAATACGCCCAGGCGATCTGGTGCTGTTTGAAAAAATGACGATCACTATACTGTAAAATAATGACTTTCCAGTGCTCTATACACAACAACACTGAAAATCTATCTATTTTCGCTACCGTACAAAAATGACCGCACTACTCATACTCTTCTTCACGGCACTTGTTGCTCTTTTTACAGGGCTAACCAAAAGCCGCACCTTGTTGCAACCAATCACCCTCATCGGCAGCCTTTTGGCGCTGGGTAGCGTGGTGGTGTCGCCATCAACGGGTTGGAACGATCTCTATCCCTCGATGTTTGTTTTTGATGGGTTTGCCCTTGCTTTTTCCGGGGTTGCCATTCTTTCTACTGCGCTCATCATTGCCCTTTCAGGCTGGGGATTCCGTAACCTCCACGAGACACTGGGTGACCACTACGGCCTGATACTCTTCAGTGTGTGTGGTGCATTGTGTATGTTTTCTTTCACCAATATGGTAATGCTCTTCTTGGGCATAGAAATCCTGTCCATTCCATTGTATGTGCTGGCAGGAAGCCGTCGTGATGATTTGTCGAGCAATGAAGCTGCCCTGAAATACTTTCTGATGGGCTCTTTTGCCACCGGAATTCTTCTTTTTGGGATCACGTTGGTGTACGGTTCTACTGCCAGTTTTGATTTGGCTACCATCAGTCGCGCCGTAGCGTCGGGTACTGCTTCACCCGGAATGTTGAATGTTGGTATCCTATTCATTGTCTTTGGACTGAGCTTCAAAGTATCGGCAGCTCCCTTTCATTTTTGGGCGCCGGATGTCTATACAGGCAGTCCAAACTTGGTCACGACATTCATGGCCACGGTGGTAAAAACTGCCGGATTTGCTGCATTTTATCGGTTGTTTTCAATGGCATTTGGCCCTGCAATGGACGTTTGGAGTCTGCCCATTTCAATCGTTGCCGCACTGACCATGGTTCTGGCCAATACGACAGCCTTGTTCCAGACCAATTTCAAGCGTATGATGGCCTACTCGTCTATTTCGCATGCAGGCTACTTGCTGATGGCCATCTTGGCCATTGGCACGGCAGGAGCAGACCGGTCTATGATGTATTACCTCCTGACCTACTCTGTTGCGACCATTGGAGCTTTTGGAGCATTTATTGTTGTATCTGAACAAAAAGGAGATGAATCTTTCACCGCTTTTAACGGTCTCAGCAAAAAAAGTCCTTTTTTAGCAGCTATTTTGGCAATTTCTATGTTGTCTTTGGCCGGCATACCGCCTTTGGCCGGTTTTTTTGGTAAATACTTTCTTTTCACCGCAGCATTTGCCAAGTACCCTTGGTTGGTGATCGTTGCGGTCATAAACTCCGCTATTTCAATTTACTACTACTTTAAAATCATCATTGCGGCCTATTTTACCAAAGAGTCCGCCGGCACAACATCCGATCAACCCATTGTGGTACCCGCCGGTATTCGATGGACATTGGTGCTTTGCTTGATACTGATCGTGTTAATGACCATCATGCCCGGTAGCGTATATTCGATCATTTGAGTTGCAACAGGGTATGTGATGGTGTAAAATAGTACAACGCGCCCGGATTGTTCTTGTTTTGGGCCCAATAGAAGCCGAAGGTTCTGAGCGCAGAAACTTCGGCTTCGCTGCTACATACACGCCCAACGCTTTAGCGTTTGTTCGGGAATTTGTTTTGAGCCGAAAGCGAGTAAAATTTAATTCAGGCAAGGAAAACTTGCAGTCGTATGCGGGGCGATCCGGCGAAAATTGTAACGCTGGATGAAATAAAATTGGCCCGTTACAGGCCAAAATCCAATTCCCGAACAATCTCTAAAACCCGTAACCAAGTAGTTGGCACGCTGTTTGGCACAGAAAGACCCGTTTTTTTGTGTTCGATGCGACTCACTCTCTGGTTACTCAAACATACAAACCATGAAAACACTACCCTTGATGCTTTTGGCTGCCCATTTTTTATTATTAGGTTGCCAATCTGATTCAAAAACCGTTGACTTCGCTCTCCCCCCGGCTCCCCAAGCCAAACCCCCCGGCTCCCCAAGCCCGGAAATGTTACTCTACGCCGTAACGGTGGATAAACTAAATTTGAGAAGCCAACCCAATAAACGTGCCCAGGTCATCACCCAATTTACAGAAGGTGAAATCGTAGAAGGCAATGGAGAAGTTTCTGCCAACAAAGAAGAAGCGACTCTTCGCAATATTCCCTACAACGAACCCTATTTCAACATAACCTCCACCAAGCAGCCTTCGCAGTTCTCCGGGTGGGCGTATAGTGCGGCCTTAGAGCCCTTGTACGCGGGATCCCGCACCACAAGTCCTGATCTTGACCGCTTGTCACGCATGTCGGAGTACCTACAAACCCTCCCAGTAGAACAATTGACCAGCGGAAAAAGCGCCGTCGTGTACACCATGCATAATTTTACCGGTGCGCGTGGAACCCTTGCAGATGCTGCTTTTATCTTGTTGGAACGTTTTCTTTTCCGTTTAGAAACTGCAGGCAATTTGTACCCGCTTACCCAATCCA
>JBIPOY010000347.1:0-3993 GCA_044378705.1 Saprospiraceae bacterium | reverse complement strand
TTTTACACAACTTTCGCTTGTTTCACCTTATTGGTGTGCGTATTTACTTGGCTGACCAAAGATGACCCTTTCTTTTGGGACACTGTTCAGTTGGGTTCAAAACACGCCCATTTTTTTTTCCAGAGCGGGCTTCGTTGGCTGCCGCTGCCCACGGCTATTGACTCCGGTCACCCGCCCATATTCGGGTATTATCTTGCGATGGTATGGGTTATTTTTGGGAAAACATTGGTTGCGAGTCATGTAGCAATGCTTCCTTTCTTGCTTTTAATTGGTTTGTTTCTCCTTAAAATCGGTGGGCGGCTGGTCGGGCCAGAGGCGGCTCCATGGCTCTTGTTCCTTGTATTTTTTGATCCTGTAATGCTTGGTCAAAGTGCTATGATCAGCCCGGATATTGTGTTGGCAGCGTTTTTTTTGATGGCATTGGAGGGGATGTGGGGGCGACACAAGTGGATGGTCGTATTGGGTGTTCTTGGATTGTGCGCCATTAGTATGAGGGGTATGATGACCGCTGCGGCGTTGTTTGGATGGTCTGTGCTGTTGCCTTTGCTCAGAAAAAACAGCTTTCGAAGCGTACTGGTTACCGGTCTGCTTTTTCTACCGGGCTTTATTTTTTCAACGTGGTTTCTTGCATGGCACTTTAAGACGACGGGTTGGGTTGGACACCACCAAGGCTCACCTTGGGCGGCTGCTTTCAGGCTTGTTTCAATACCCGGTTTTCTGCGCAACATCGCAATTGTTGGCTGGCGTTGGGCTGATTTTGGAAGAGTAGGGGAGCTCCTGTTTTTGATGTGGGCCCTGTATGGGTTAAAGTGGCGTCAATTTAAGGACGACAAGAGCGCTTTTTCGCCCTTGTTTTCTATTACTTCCTTGCTTGTTTTCCTGCTTGTTTTTTTTGTGCCATCTGCTTTATGGCATCAAAATCTTTCTGCCCACCGATATTTTCTGCCGGCTTTCTTCGTGACACACTTGCTGGTGCTGCTTCTAGTATTGCGGATAAAATCCGTATCGTTAGGCCGTAAATGGCTCTTATCCGGTCTTGTTTTTTGTCTGGGCTTGGGAAATTTCTGGATTTATCCGACGGGGATTTCCATGGACTGGGACAGTACGTTGGCCCACAGACCCTACCACGGTTTGCGGTCAGAAGCACTGCGTTTTTTAACTGAAAAAAACATTGATTTTAAAGAAGTTGGTACAGAATTCCCCAACATCAATACAGGAGAAGACGTATTGCTCAACGGAGACGACAGACAGTTTTCACCCAAAGATTTTGAGTTAAATCAGTATATAATGGCATCCAATATCTACAATGATTTTTCGGAGAGTGACGTACAAAGATTGCAGAACGGGTGGTTATTAATTTGGAGCAGCGCAAAAAGCGGTGTTTGGATCCGAATCTATGCGCGCAAATAAAAAAGCCTGTCTCAACCATTCATGTTGAAACAGGCTCTGTCTTGCTAGGGCAGCAAACCAAGCATCAAAGTCCCAAAAGGAAACCGATGGTGAAGTTGGCATCCCAATCAAAAACAAATTGCTTACAGCCTGTCGCGGTTGCTATTGCTGAATAAATATTGAGTCCGGCTTCTTGTTTTGCGCCTTCAGCCTTGTAATCACCAGGAGCTTTTAACACTGTAAAACGCTCTTTCCCATTGCGGGATTGTTTGGCCAGCTCATACGGCACCCCTCCGATGATAAAACACGTTTCACGCAGGTTGGCCGGAACTTTGCTTGCCTTTCCTTTCACTTCCGCGTAAACATTGTCGGCCGACACATTATTTTGATAGTACTTGGCGCCCGGAAGTTCAATGGCTCCATTGGGGTTCCAAGATATTTTAGTGTTTCCCGATCCGATGTCTACCACAAATCCTTTGCTTTTGTAGGCGGTTGGCAGGGTAGCTTTAAGGCCATAAGTGGCTTCTTGTTCGGGTGTTACGATATTCACGACATATCCCATCGCCTTGAGGGCGCTGTTTATTTTAGGCATAATGGCTTCTTTTTGCGCACCGCTGCTGACCACAAAGTGGATGTCTCGGGGGCTAACGCCAAACGAGGCCATATCAGAGATATACCGTTTTAGACCGCTTTTTACATCCTCGTCGGTGGCAAGCCCCTCCTTGACCAGACTTACCCCAAACTCTGATTTCTCTAATTTCCAATTTTTTTGGGCATCTATTTTGACAATAAAAGCGTTAAATCCGGTTGCGCCCAGTTCAACAACGCCTTTTAACTTGCCACCAACAGGTACCGGAGCTGTGTAGTTTAGAGGTGGGGGGGTGAATTTTGCGGCAGGGTTTACAGAACTTGCGGAACTACTGGTTGGTTCGGATTCCTGTTGAACAGCATCTGTTGTTTGTGTTGTATTGTCAGGAGCGTTTTTTCCCAACTCCCCGATGTTTGGGAAAAAATAGCGAACGCCGAACACCAAACCAGCCACAATGGCCAACGTGATGAGAAGACGTGAGAAACCGGTCAATCTTGCCATAATAAATTGTGTTTTTAAAGTGGAAAAGTTGGTTTACGACACGGAAAACAGTGTGCCAAATGGATCTTTATTTACAAATTTAACGTTATCTTACCCAAGTGTTGTCTTTTGGTTTTGACTCCGGAATGGTTTTACCTCCCAACGTTGCTTTTTGCAGCGTTTTATCGGGTAGCAATTCAAAAGAAACAATTTTCTTATCTCCACTGTTCCAAACATCTACGGTTTTATGCTTGGTTTCTTGGGTACCGTCGGTGTAAAGCAGTGTTAGATGAATCGGTACAGGAATATTTCCTTTGTTTTCAACGTACAAAACTTGCCGATTATTACCCACAGGCGCATTATCCAGCATTCCAACGGTATGAATGGATAAGTCAGGGTAGCCGAATTCGAAGAACCAGGGTTTCCAAAACCAATTCAGATTCTGACCTGCTACATTGTTAAAAGTGTTGAAAAACTCGTACGGTCCCGGATGTTTACCCTTCCAACGATCCATATAGGCCGTCATACAACGGTGAAACAGGTCATAACCGAGTAAATCCAGCAATTGGGTGTACGCCAATTGAGGACGGGTGTAGGATTCAAACCAATAGGTATTGCCAGTTATGTTTTTGGAGGCCACCATGGGTGGTACGTCCCAATCATTGCCAAAACCGCCCGACCAAATTGGGCTTTGTGTATGGGAGAGTGAATCACTGGTGTAATGTTCAAAAAAATTGGCCCAGCCTTCATCCATCCACGCATAATATTGTTCATTGATGCCCATCATGAACGGGAAATAGGTGTGCGCTGATTCATGAATGGTAAGCCCCATGACGCCGGCATCGCTGGTACTAGCGTCATTGATCATCATAGGATATTCCATCCCATCATCGCCATTGAAAACGGTAAGACAAGGGTACGGAAATGGATACCCCGGTTGATACGTGCTCATCAGCCGAACGCCATCGGCAGCGATCCGTGCCACCCTTTTAAAATCCTTTGACTTCGTGTCATACGCGGCGGAGATGAACGCCCTGCGCCCTGTTTTGTCATCCACGACAACGGAGGTTGCATCCCAATTGTAGTGGTTGCTCACGGCAAAAGTAAAGTCAGGTACATTGGTAGCGATGAAGTGAAAGGTATTTTTTTTGGACTTCAGAAATACATCTCCTGCTTTCAGTTCGTCTTCACTGAAAACACCCACCACTTCACTACTTGTGTGGGCATTTTTCCAGCGTTCGAATATACGGGGTTTAAACATCGTTTCAGCATTTTGCCATTCACCTGTTGCCCACGCCGCAAAGCCCTTGGGTACGTTGATGGAAACATCGTAGTTCGAAAAATCATGGTAAAACTCTTGAAGTCCATTGTAGGGAGCATCGGCCCATCCGTGCAAGTCATCATACACAGCAATTTCAGGGTAAAAATACGGTATAAAAAAAGTTCCGGGGGTACAAACACATTCTCGTGGTGCTATTTCGTTTTCCGGCATGGTAAACTCCCAGGCCATCGTCATTTTAATGGAAGTATGTGGG
>JBIPOY010000346.1:0-4002 GCA_044378705.1 Saprospiraceae bacterium | reverse complement strand
TTTTAGCGGCGGCTTTTTTCTTAGCGGCGGCTTTCTTTTTAGCGGCGGCTTTTTTCTTGGCAGCGGCCTTCTTTTTTGAAGCTGCTTTTTTCTTACTGACAGCTTTCTTTTTGGCTTCTTTTTTCTTGATGCTGCTGCTCTTGAGTTTGGTTTTCGACTTCCTACTGGGGTCTTGCTCTTCTTTGATGAATTTAAAAGAAGATTCTGCTGTTTCGAAATCGCGTTTCAGAAATTGAGCTTGGCCGATGAGCAAATAATTATCGTCTGTCCAATGACCCGGACGATGCAAGACGATGCCCTTGGATGCTTTGGCGATGATGTTGTCTAAATCTGCGCGAATGGGTTGCGGATCAGCAGCAGCAGCAGGGTACACATCCAAGATTTCGCTGTAGTTGTCTACGTGGGTCAATTCTAGTTTGATCACGGCCAATCGATACAGTTCATCGGCATTGAACCAATAGTTGTACTTATTGGTAAAACTGTGGTAACTCTTCTTAAACTTACTGGTTTCCTCGCCTTTCTTCTTTTGGGTTACACAACTGAACAATAAGAAAACAAGCGTGACAGTACCGAGGGAAATTCTCCAAATATTTTTCATGCCAAAATTGAAAAGCAGGTTTTTAACAATTCATCTGCGCTAAAGCAGCGCGCAGGGATGGGTTATGGCGAGTTTTTTAGAAAATTGGTTGCCTTATCAATGGCTTATTTAACAGGGCGTCGTCATTTTATTCTCCATTTTTTAAGCGAACTTTGCAGTTGAAAAGGAGTTTAAAAGACGGAAATTGTTCCTAAGGTTGGTATATTAACCCATCGCTCAAAAAAATAGCCCTTCCTTTCTGCGTCTTCACCGACAGTATCTTCTACCCAACCCCCAAACTGCCCCTACAAAATGCAAAAATATTTCGATTTTCTTAAACAGTTTGTGAGCTTCTTCCGAAAGCACGGCGACGATGAGCGCAAGTTCATGGACAAGATACACGACACTTATCGCCTCGTGGTGGTCAATGACGATACTTTTGAGGAGGTAACATCTGTAAAACTTACCCCACTGGCCGTGTATATCGGTGTCAGTACGTTGATCTTCATTACCGCAATATTGGTTGCAATGCTCATTGTCTGGACCCCCATCAAGCGGTACATTCCCGGATATGGCGATTTCCACAGAGACTCAGAGATCGCAACCCTGACCACAAAGCTCGGTGCCTTGGAAAATGAAATGGAAGCCAGCCGGGAATACAACGAAAACATTCGAAAAATTCTGGTCGGAGATTTGGCAAGCATGACCAAAGATGCCGTTGAAAAACAAGGGCAACCCGACAATGCTGCCGATACCATGCCAAAAGATATTGACCGAATACCCGAAGATGAGCAACTCCGCACCGCCGTTGACAAAGGTACGTTCACCGCCGACCCGAACGTCACCTCCATGGCCGCAGGGATGAGTAGCATCACCCAACGAGACATCCCCCTAGAAAAGCTCTTCTTTATACCCCCCGTCAGCGGTGATATCACAGCACCCTTTGACTTAAACAGAAGCCACTTTGGCATTGACATTGCCGCTCCCAAAAATACCGCGGTGAAATCAGCCGTGGATGGCATGGTTATCTCGGCGGGCTTTACCGTCGAAACAGGCTACAGCATTGCCATCCAACATCCTAACAACGTGGTAACCATGTACAAACACAACTCTGTGCTCCTAAAACAAGCCGGTACCGCCGTGAAAGCCGGTGAAGCCATTGCCATCATCGGAAACAGCGGTGAAAATACATCAGGACCACACCTCCACTTCGAATTGTGGTACAAAGGACGCGCCGTCAACCCTGCCGACTTTATCAATTTTAACTGAAAAACCATGTATGCGTATTTAAAAGGGGACATCACCCATCGAAGCCCAGCCATGATCGTCGTCGAAGTAAGCGGGATTGGCTACCAAGTCCATATCCCGCTGAGTACTTTCACGGCCATTCAGGGACAAGACCGTACCACCATTTTTACACACCTGATGGTGAAGGAAGACGCTCACACGCTGTTCGGTTTCGCCACCCAAACAGAAAAAAATATGTTTGTGCAACTCATCAGCGTTACCGGAGTCGGGGCCACCACCGCACAACTCATCCTTTCTTCCATGTCCGTGGACGAAGTGCGCGCTGCCGTTATCGCTGAGCAAGCCCATATTTTGCAAAAAGTGAAGGGTATTGGCGCCAAAACAGCCAAACAAATCATCCTCGACCTGAAAAGTAAACTCACCAAAGAAGCACCCGATGGGCCATCCCTACTCCCATCTCTGGCAGATGGTGTCGTGCGCGAAGAAGCACTCTCCGCATTGCTTTCACTGGGCTTCAACCGCATAGCCGTTCAAAAAGCCATCAACGCCGTGTTACACGAGCACCCCGGCACTTCCAAAGTAGAAGACCTCATCAAATTAGCCCTGAAGGCACTCGCCGTTTAGCAACACCCCCGTGTTTCAGACCATCGCCCACGGGTAACGCCCATATTAACTTTTTAGAAACATCTAAACAAAAGATCAACCCATAATTTTACACCCATTTTCGCATCACTTACAACTTTTACTGACGACAATAGCCTTGTTAACTTTTTCACAATATGAAAAAAATTCTTCTATTTACCCTTCTCCTGCCGGCTTCCTTGTGGGCATTCCAAAAAAACAATGGTGGCTCAAACCAGAAGCCTGGCACCATTACCCTCATCTGTCGTGTCTATGGCGTACCCGCCAACCTCGATAGTATGTATGTTTATGAAAATATGGGTCTGGCCAACCGAGTCGTGGCAAGAGGATCACGCCGCGCCCTTGACAGCGCATACGTGCTCACCGTGCCCGTTACAACGCCAAAGTTTTACCTCGTAGGCGCCAATGAGCTTTCTACCACAAAGGTGATTCTTGGCGGAGAAAAAGAAGTAACCCTCTGGGGAAACAGCCAGTTTATGCAAAAGGCACGTACCGTGAACTCTCCTGCAAACATGGCTTTCGAAAAATTACAAACCCAAATCGCTGATCTTCAAACACAAGGCACGCAACTTCGCGCCCAATTCAATGTGTCCAATGGAAACGCAAGACCACCCGCCGAGGCCCAACTTGTCAAGTTCGGCAAGTCCAAATTGCGCATCCTCGACTCTTTAAAATTGGCCAATCCACTCCTTTGGCGTTTCGCTAGCCTACAACTGACCCCCGATTACACAGGACAGGGCGCCGAATACGACTTTTACGGGAAAGAATATTTCCAAAATGCACCCCTCACCGACAAAGCCTTCGAAGAAATTCCTGAGGTTTTTTACGCTTTTGAACGATATACGGCACAACTACTCAATTTGGGCGCATCTCAAGAACAAGCCGTTGCCCTCGCAGAAGCTCAATTGGCAAAAATTCCCGCCGGAAGCCGTACCCGCCGCATGGCCATGGGTGGTGTCGTCTCTATGCTCAAAAATGCCAACAGCAACCAATACCCGATAATGGCAAAAAAGTATATTGACCTTTATCGCAACAGCAACAATGGCGAAATACCCCGTCTTGAAATGGAACTACGCCGCGCAGGTACCCAAACAACCGGTTTTGAAGCGCCTGACCTAGCCGGTATGACGCCTGACAGTACCAACTATTCCCTCAAACAAATGCGCGGAAAAATTGTCATGATTGACTTCTGGGCCAGCTGGTGCGGGCCATGCCGCAAGGAAAACCCCAACGTGGTGGCAAACTACCATAAATACAAGGACAAAGGTTTTGATATCCTCGGCGTTAGTCTCGACCGCGACATCGCTTCTTGGCGCAAAGCCATCGAAGCCGATGGACTGCCCTGGCACCATATCAGCGACCTGAAAGGCTGGCAAAGTGCTCACGCTGCCCTTTACTCCATTACCTCTATCCCACAAACACTCCTCCTAGACCGGGATGGTAAAATCATTGCGCGTAACCTGCGGGGTGAACAATTGAGCGAGAAACTCAAAGAAATTTTCGGAATGTAGTCCGCTTTCTTTCAACACCGTTTA
>JBIPOY010000345.1:0-4014 GCA_044378705.1 Saprospiraceae bacterium | reverse complement strand
CAACACCATGCCGGGCACCGATTCTCACTTAGAATATGCCGACTCGCTTCGCCGTGAAATTGAACGATCATTGGGTACGCTCACCGACCGTCAAGCCGATGTAATCAAGTTGTACTTTGGTATTGGCGTAGAACATCCCATGTCATTGGAAGATATTGGTGATAAATTTGGTCTCACCCGCGAACGTGTGCGACAAATCAAAGACAAAGCCATCAACAAATTACGTGCAACAAGCCGCAGTAAGTTGTTGAAAACCTACCTCGGAGCCTAATATTTTCCCGAAATGTAGTTCATTTCAAAAAAGGTAACTGGTTAGCATGGTCGCGTCTGGCAAAAAATGGGCCTTGTTGGGCCAGACAGCGTTCCACCTAACCAGTTACCAAAAAAGATAACAGCGCTCCAAAAGCCCTTCGGTTGAGTCAACCGAAGGGCTTTTTTTACCTGTTCGTACCTTATCTCCTTGTGCGCGCATGTTTTCACCCACCAAATTTGAAAATTCATGCCACTTGATGATGAAATAATACTCTCTAAAGCGGAAATGAACCGTTACGACCGGCAAATCCTCCTTCCCGAGTTTGGCCTTGAATCCCAAAGAAAACTAAAAGCTGCCAAGGTGCTGGTGGTCGGTTCAGGTGGGCTCGGTTGTCCACTGCTGTTGTACTTGGTAGCTGCCGGTGTTGGTACCATCGGTATCGTAGAGGATGATGTTGTAGATGAAAGTAACCTACAGCGTCAGGTATTGTTTGGAAAAGACGATGTTGGTGCGTTCAAAACAGATGCTGCAAAGAAACGATTGGAGGCACTCAATCCTCATGTCAGCATTATGCTGTATAATACGCGATTCAGTTCTGAAAACGCCCTTGATATCCTAAAAAAATACGACGTCGTTGCCGATGGTACGGATAACTTCCCAACCCGTTATTTGATCAATGATGCGGCTGTTATGCTTCAAAAGCCGATTGTTTACGCGTCTATTTACCAGTTTGAAGGACAAGTATCGGTATTCAACTATACCAATGACAAAGGTGTTTTGGGTCCGAATTACCGGGATCTGCACCCTACCCCACCGCCACCGGGCTTGTCACCCAACTGTGCTGCGTCAGGCGTTTTAGGCGTTTTGCCCGGTATTATTGGCAGTATTCAGGCCAATGAAGTGATTAAAATTATCACCGGTATTGGAACGCCCTTGCATGGGCGTTTATTTATGTTGGATGCCCTCCACTTTGAAACACGTTTCTTTAACATCATTCGACGGGATGACAATCCGCTCAACGGAAAAAATCCAACCATGGATAGTTTGATAGACTACGAATTTTTCTGCGGCGAGAAACCAACGTCGAATGTGAAAGAAATTTCAGGGGAAGAATTGGTCCGATGGCAGCAATCCGGGGAAATATTCCAATTGATTGACGTGCGGGAACCCCATGAGTTCGATTCCAACAATATTGGAGCAGAACTGATACCCTTGGCAACGCTTGCTACAAATACCCATAAATTATCTCGGGACAGAAAAGTGGTGATTCACTGCCATTCAGGTGAACGCAGCATCCGTGCTATTCAGGTATTGGAAGATAATTTTGGCTTTCAGAATCTGTATAACTTGAAGGGAGGGCTTGTCGCTTACCAAGCACTGTCATGACGGTTGGCCACATTATTTGACCTGATCTATCCTTGAAAAGTCGGAAGTAGCCAATACAACCCCTGCGTATAAAAAGTGTTCCGAACCGAAGTGTCAAGCAGTCTGGCCCAAAAGATCAATTTTTTGGCTCAGCGGAGACCACCTCAGTAGTTACAATAACAATCTAATCTTCCAGAAAGAGGTAAATAATTTTCTTCTGCCAAATATTTTTGACCAGCTGCTGAACCATGCAGGTTTAATCCTGTTAGTTGTTGATTGAAATAAAAAAAACTAAACAATGAAAAAACGTTATTGGGCCTTTGGTTTGTCCACACTATTATTGGGCAGTTGTGCTGTAATGTCTATTCTTTCCATGCAAACCAATAAAGTAATCGCACGTCCGATGGAAACAACTTCGAATGACACCAGTTTGTCCCGCATCTATCAGTTCAAAATCAACACCTTAGTGGGTGAATCCGTCACACTTGAGCAATACAAAGGCAAGAAAGTGGTGCTTCTGAATGTGGCGTCTAAGTGCGGCTTTACGCCCCAATACGCAGATTGGGAGAAGTTTTATGGCGCTCACCAAGGTTCTGTTGTAGTACTTGGGTTTCCCTGCAATGATTTTGGCAAGCAAGAGCCTGGAAATGCCGGAGAGATTGCTGATTTTTGTCAAAAAAACTACGGTGTGACCTTTCCGATGTTTGAAAAAGTAGTTGTCAAGGGGGAGCATAAATCACCTATCTATCAGTGGTTGACAGATCCTGCTCAGAATGGTTGGAACAGTCAGGAACCTTCTTGGAATTTCTGTAAATATGTTGTGGATGAGCATGGAAAACTAACCCATTTTTTCGGGTCGAATGTTAAGCCAGATAACCCACAGTTTTTAAAAGCGATGGGTTTATAGCCATACGCTATCTACTATATCTGAATGCCCATGAGGTATATATTTCGGCTTCTATTTTTTACTGCCATCGGGATAACCTTCACTGCTTGTGCTACTTTCAACAACATACCGAGGGCCATACCGAGGGCCATACCGAGGGCCATACCGAAAGACATCCCGAGAACCACCCCTAAAACGGGAGCTACGGTCAGCAACGATCGGTTGGATATTGCCGAATTTGCACAAAAATTTGTGGGTATTACCTATACATACGCTGGCCAAACCCCGTTCACCGGATTCGACTGTTCGGGATTTACCGCCTATGTTATGAAAGGCTTTGGGATTCCGCTATCTCCCTCTTCCGCTGCCCAATCCACCACCGGGAAAGAGGTCCCGCTTGACCAAGTCATGGCTGGTGATCTGTTGTTTTTTGGTGAAAGCGCCAAAAAGATACAGCATGTAGCCATGGTGGTCAAGCGGGACAAGACCGGTATTACGTGTGTACACAGCACCACCAGTCGGGGTGTCATGGTAGAGAACGTGAGTATTTCGAGTTATTGGAAGCCGAAAATCCTCTTTGCCCGGAATGTTATTGCACGTTGATCGTGTGTATTAATCGATACAGGCTTTTACGAAGGCACAGAAAAGAGGGTGTGGATTCTCCACGGTACTTTTTAGTTCCGGGTGAAATTGCACCCCGACGAACCATTTGTGCTGTTTCAATTCCACGATTTCGACCAATTTAGAATCAGGATTTATGCCGGTTGCGATCATGCCTGCCTTTTCAAATTGTTCTAGGAAAGCGTTGTTAAATTCCCAGCGGTGTCGGTGTCTTTCTTGGATTTGTGCCGATCGATAAGCCTCGTATGCATGGGTTTTTTTCTTTACCTCACAAGCATACGCTCCTAGTCTCATCGTACCACCCTTTTGCGTGACCCCTTTTTGCGCTTCCATCATATCAATGACAGGGTAAGGAGTTGCAGGATCAACTTCCGTGCTGGCAGCGCCCTTGAGGTCCAACACATTTCTGGCAAATTCCACACAAGCGGTTTGCATCCCGAGGCAGATACCGAAAAACGGGATATTGTTTTCTCTGGCGAAACGGATGGCGGATAGCTTGCCTTCAATACCGCGTTCGCCAAATCCTGGCGCGACCAAAATACCATTTAAATGTGCCAATGACTTACTCACATCCTTGTAACTTCCTTCCAGAGCCTCAGCATGCACAGGTACCACACGTACTTTACATTCATTGATAGCCCCTGCGTGAATAAAGGCTTCATAAATTGATTTGTAGGCATCCGGCAATTCATTGTATTTGCCGATCAGTCCTATTTTTACTTCGTAAAGCGGGTTTTTAAGTTTTCCCAAGAAGTTTTTCCAGGTTGCCAAGTTGGGTTCTTTGGTATCTTTCAAGTGTAACTTTGAAATCACCACGGAGTCTAAACGTTCTTTCAGTAGGAGCAATGGGACGTCATAAATAGTTTCAGCATCAATCATTTCAATGACG
>JBIPOY010000344.1:0-4017 GCA_044378705.1 Saprospiraceae bacterium | reverse complement strand
TGCCTTTTTGAACTTCTTCGGCTAAGTTCTTGTGGGTAGCCACAATCAGCCTTGCATCAAATGGGATGGTGCTTTCCCCTCCCAAACGGATAAATTCCCTTTCCTGGAGCGCTCTGAGCAGTTTGGCTTGAATGCTGATTTCGAGGTCTGCAATTTCGTCGAGAAACAATGTGCCCCCGTTGGAAAGTTCAAAGTGTCCTTTTTTACGGGTCAAAGCGCCGGTAAAAGCACCTTTTTCATAACCAAACAGCTCGCTTTCAATGAGGTCTCGCGGTATTGCGCTCATGTTTAAGGCAACGAACGGTCCTTTTCTGCGGGGTGAATGGTGGTGTATGCTCTTGGCTACCACTTCCTTACCGGTACCGGATTCGCCTTGAATGGACACATTAATGTTGGATTTAACCGCTTTTTCAATGAGGTTGTACACTTGGAGCATGGCATGGCTTTGCCCAATCAGGTGCTTGCTGAAATCGTATTTTTCCACCAATTCTGCCTTGAGGGTGTCCACTTCTCTTCTGAGGCTGATCTTGTCTTTGATGTGAAAAAGGGCGTTTTGAAGCCGCTCTTTGGTTTCGGCATCCTTGATAATATAATCAAAAGCGCCTTCTCGCAGCAACTTAACGGCCGTGCCGATGTCTTTTTGACCGGACAACATGATTACCCCAATTTCAGCGTCGTATGCTTTTATGCGGCGCAGTACTTCTTCGCCGGTCATGTCAGGAAGAGAAAAGTCGAGGGAAACGATATCCGGGTGAAGCCCAAGACTGGCCAGGCACTCTTTTCCGGAAGAAAAAACATGCACTTCATGGTCGGAATCCAGTTCGACCACGTACTTGATGAGCCGTTGGTAAACAGGGTCGTCTTCTACAATAAAAACTCGAATGGTATGGTCTCTCGTCATGTATGGATACGATGATAGTTGTTCAAAAACAGGGGCGCAGGCGACAATTTTGGCGCCAATGGACATTTCTGGAAAGGTTGTCCACACCCAACCAATTTTTGGAATCCCCAAAAATATGAATTTGTTTAGAATTATGAAATCAGCACCACGCACTTCTCCCGTACCTTTGGTTGAAAATAACCTTTCAACCAACTGTTTCCATGATTCCGCTTGCCGAACGAATGCGCCCCCAAACCCTTGCTGAGTATGTAGGGCAGCAGCACCTTGTGGGAGAGGGCGCTGTGCTGAAACAGGCCATTGAAAGGGGTAAAATCCCTTCTTTTATACTCTGGGGCCCTCCAGGGGTGGGTAAAACAACCTTGGCACAGTTGATTGCGAAGTTGCTGAACAAACCTTTTTTTCAACTTTCTGCCATCAATGCCGGTGTCAAAGACATCCGAGAGGCCATTGAGAGTGCCGACAAACAGCATCTTTTTCAACAAAAAGGAGCCATTCTTTTTATTGATGAAATTCACCGATTTTCTAAGAGTCAACAAGATGCGCTCTTGGGAGCAGTGGAAAAAGGCACGGTTACCCTCATCGGCGCGACCACAGAAAATCCATCCTTTGAAGTAATTCCCGCATTGTTGTCGCGCTGTCAGGTGTATGTGTTACACCCCCTTACCAAAGACGAATTGGGGGGTTTGGTGGACCGCGCGTTGGAGGAAGATGGGTTTTTAAAATCGCTTGACATTGAAATTGTTGAATACGATGCATTGCTGCTGTACTCCGGTGGCGATGCCCGACGCTTGTTGAATGCTTTGGAACTAATGGCAAATTCCCGCACGCCGGGTGCGTCGCTGCGGGTTACGAATGACTTGGTGCAGGCTTTTATACTGCAAAACACGGCCCGCTACGACAAAACGGGCGAACAACATTATGATATCATTTCAGCGTTCATCAAAAGCATGCGCGGCAGTGATCCCAACGCGGCGGTGTACTGGCTCGCGCGTATGCTCGAGGGCGGGGAAGACATCGAGTTTATTGCACGACGTATGCTCATTTTGGCCTCTGAAGACATTGGCCTGGCCAATCCCAACGCACTGTTGATGGCCACAACCACCATGGATGCCATTCGTATGATTGGTATGCCGGAAGCACGTATCATTTTGTCTCAATGCGCCATTTATCTCGCCACTTCTCCCAAAAGCAATGCGAGCTATAAAGCCATTGGAAAGGCATACGAATTGATCAAAAAAACGGGAAGCCTGCCCGTTCCACTGCACCTGCGCAATGCCCCCACCCAGTTGATGAAAGAACTCAATTATGGCACCGGCTACCAGTATGCCCACGATTTCCAAGGTAGTTTTGTGCAACAAGACAACCTGCCCAAGGAGGTGGATGGAACAATCCTCTACGAACCAGGTTCAAACCCAACAGAAGAAAAGGTGCGGATCAAGTTGCGGGAAGACTGGAAAGGCAAATACGGTTACTAATTGTCACCATTGGTGGGAGGCTTACTTTGGGGCCAGGCAGCGTGCCACCTAACCAGTTACTTTTCAGATATAGCAATATACTTTTTTAATTCAGTTTGTTTTTCTGCTTGTTTTATTAAAAAGTCTGCTACGTCAGCTCTATTGATTCCACCTACATTAATTCCTTTGAATAATTTGTTTTCAACACGGTATTTCTCTGTCAATTCCTTGTCTAATAGCCTTCCTGGCCTCACAACTGTCCAATTCAGATTTGAATTAGTGATAATTTCTTCCATTTTAGTTTTGTCAGCATAAACGTCTTTTAAAAAGTATTTTAAAAACATCTTTACAAGCCAAGAAACATAATTTTTACTTTCTCCAGCTCCAAATCCTGTAACAAAAATAAATGGAATATCTATTTTGTTCTCCCTATGTATTTCCACAATTAATTTTGCAAAATCTGAAAAAAGGGTAGTAGCTTTCATATTCTTACCAGTCCCCAATGTTATAATTAGAGCATCTGCATTTTGGATTGAATTTAATAGGTCAGCTTTATTAGTTGCATCACCAAGTATCACTTTGAACGATCTTTTTCCTTCTATTTCAATTTTAGATCGAGAAAGGGTCGTTATCGAATGATTTCTATTTAATCCTCTTTTTACTGTTTCTAATCCTATTCCAGCCGAGGCTCCTATGATTGTTATATTCATTTTGTTTTTTTTTATTGATTTCGGTTTTGAGCTGACCGCTAATGTTAAACGGCTTGGCGAAGGTGGCGATTTCGGAGCACTAAAGTTGATGCGAGGTAGAATGTTCAATTAACCAAGTCCGCCCGAATTTTACCAAGTCTCGTGTTATGGGCTGGTTAATATTATGGATAATATATAAAACAATTTATAACAACACGCACTTAATTTTTGTTATTATGTTCTGATTTTTTTGCTTGCCTAAACAAATAAGTTGCAATTAAGGGAAGTAAAATGGGAATAAATCTTATCTGTACTGGAGCATTATTTTCGCTTTTCCACTCGTAGGTAACAATGTATGCAAGTGAAAATAGAGCAATTCCAATTAAAATATAGCCGATATTTGTCAATGATTTTTTCGATAAATTCATTTATTTAAAATTTACGTTTCCTACTCATTTGGCTTTTTGGATTTAGCCCCGTTTTTCTGAGTGGGTTCTGGTCTCCACTTTTGTTTGTCAAATTTACAAAATTTTTTGTAAGTACTATCAAGATTATCCTTTGGATGCTTTATCGTATGTCTGCTGTTTAACTTGCCCATAACGGTTTCGGGCTTGGCAAAGGTGGCGATTTTCACCACAAATGTTGATGAGGAGAACCAAACTTTGATTAACCACAAATATGTCTGCGGAGCACAGAACCGCTACTTTTGCCAAACCCGTGTTATGCGGTCGTGCTATTATACTGTCGTCCAATTTTTTAATCCAATTCGATCAAAAGTACCAATTGCCATAGCTGTTTATGTTAGATGTAATTTTTAGCTTTCAATTTTGGGAGCTTTAGCTTCCTTGATACCTGATTTAAATTGAACATCTAAACCATGAGATACAGTTTTAGTATCTTCATAAACATCAAATTTAACAGCCTTTCCCCATTTCAATGTGATAAAATGAACTCCTTTATTTATGTAGGGCTC
>JBIPOY010000343.1:0-4023 GCA_044378705.1 Saprospiraceae bacterium | reverse complement strand
TTCACGCCATACAAGGCCAACTTTTTTGGGGCCAAAACCGTTTATTTTTAGCATTTCTTGTACGCCTGCCGGTGTTTTTTCGCGATATTTATCGAGGTTGGCGATATGACCGGTATCCACCAATTCGCGTATTTTGGCAGCAATAGCGTTGCCCACTCCTTTGATGTTTTTAATATCTTGGTCGGCCATTTCGGCCAGGGGCTGATCGAATTTGCGCAAGGTGATGTACGCGTTTCGGTAGGATTTCACGCGAAAATCATCTTCCTCGTGGAGTTCCATGAGGTTGGCAAGTTCGTCGAAGGCGAGGGCAATAGCTTTGTTGGTCATGGTGTGTTCAGCGGAAAAGGACAAAAATACAACAACTCATGCGCTGAATCTTTACCGTGTTTTGGCGAGGGCAATAAAGTACGACATAGACGCAGGGTTTCGCATGGAATCGCTGTTAAACGCCGTTCCGGTTGATTTTCCCTGTAATATTTTTTTGACAGGGGTCTCCATTTTTTTGCCCGAAATGGTATAAGGTATGTCGGGCACTGCTAAGATGATATCGGGTACATGTCGGGGGCTGTAGGTCGTCCTTAGGGTTGTTTTGATCCCAGAAATGATGTCTTCTGTTAGGCTTATTCCGGGGTGCAGTACCACAAACAAAGGCATCCAATCGGTGCCGTCTTCGTGTTCCAGGTTTACGATGAGGGCATCTTTAACCGCCGGGATCAAGTCGAGTGCCCTGTATATTTCTGCCGTGCCTATACGCACGCCCTGCCGGTTGAGGGTCGCGTCAGAGCGCCCTAGGATCACGAGGGTGCCCCGCTCCGTAATTTTAATCCAGTCGCCATGGCGCCAAACTCCCGTGTAATGCTCAAAATAGGATTGTTTATACCGCGATCCGTCCGGGTCATTCCAGAAAAAAATCGGCATCGAAGGCATCGGTTGCGTCACCACCATCTCTCCCACCTCACCCACAGGCACAGGATGGCCGTCCTCACTCCAACTTTCCATCGCGCAGCCTAGACACCGACACTGTATCTCGCCCTGATATACCGGCAACAATGGGTTGCCACCCACCCAAGCGGTACAAACATCGGTGCCGCCTGCCATGCTGGAAAGCCACAGGTCTGGCTTGACGTGCTCGTACACCCAGTCGTACGCCTCAGGTGGCAAGGGCGATCCCGTGGAGCCAATGCTCCGCAACGCACGCAGGTCATGGTTGGTCTTTGGAGAAATCCCACCCTTCAAACAACCTACTAAAAATGGCGCACTCGTGCCAAAATGGGTGATTTGTGCCTGCTCTGCCAAATCCCACAACACCTGGAGGTCGGGATAGCCCGGACTTCCGTCATACAACACAATCGTTGAACCGGTCAAAAGGGCGCCCAACGTAAAATTCCACATCATCCAACCAGTGGTGGAATACCAAAAAAAACGCTCCCCGGGGTGAATATCGTTGTGGAAGTGCAGGTATTTCAGGTGTTCAAGTAAATTGCCCCCATGGGAATGGGTGATGGCTTTCGGTACCCCGGTGGTGCCGGAAGAATACAGCACCCAAAGGGGGTGGGAGAAGGGTAGGGGCGTAAACGTCAGCACTTCCGTGGTGTACTGAATCAAAATGTCATTCCATACCACTATGGTTTTTTCTGCGTACTCAAACACCGCTTGTTCGTCTAGGTAGGGTATGAAAACAACTTTTTCCACCGTCGGCAATAAGGCACACAGCGTGTGCAGGGTGTCACATCTGTCAAACCGTTTTCCCCCATAAGCATATCCATCTACGGCAATCAGTATTTTGGGCTGAATCTGTGCAAATCGGTCGGCAACACTCGCCGCGCCAAAATCTGGCGAACAACTCGACCAAATGGCGCCAATGGAAATAGTCGCCAATACGGCCACCATGGCATGGGGGCTGTTGGGCAAATAGGCCGCCACTCGATCACCGGGGCCTACTCCCGCTGCCCGCAAAAATTGGGCAAAAGCAGCAGTCTGTGCTTCCAGCTCCGACCAACGGATGTCCACGGCCGGGTGATCCTCTTTTTTAAATACAATGGCGGGGTACCGGTCGCTTTTTTGTCGAAAAATATGCTCCGCATAATTCAACGTCGATCCCGGAAACCACGTGTAGCCCGGCATGCTGTCTCCTTCCAGTACCGCCCGGTACGGCGTATGGCCGATGATCTGGAAAAACGCCCATTGGCTTTCCCAAAAAGCAGCAAGGTCTCGACACGACCATTGCCACAGTGCCTCGTAGGTGTCAAAAACCAGTCCCTTGGACGTGTGAAGCCAATCGAGGTAGCGCTGAAGGTGACTGTCTTGCTGTGTTTGTGGTGTTGGCTGCCATAGCAGTCTTGCAATGTTTGAGTCGGGCATATTGGTTGGATAATGGTTACGGTCAACTTTATTGGAGTCTAGGCTTTACCTTAGCGGCGAAATTCATATTATTCCGACATTTCGTGCTAAAAAAATTCAGCCATGAGCGTTCGTTCACGCAATCTTGCCCTTTTATTTTACATTCTCGCCCTTTTTTCCTGCAACCCGGCAAAAAAATCGGGCGCCACAGCCCTGCACCCAAAGGATGACGGGATCATTGAAGTGACGATTTTGCAAATGAATGATGTTTACGAAATATCCCCGGCACCGTCGGACGGTCGTGGAGGTCTGGCTCGGGTGGCCACCATCCGCCAAGAATTGATCGCAAAAAACCCCAATACCATCACGGTGCTTGCCGGCGACTTCATCAGCCCATCGGTCATCGGTACCCTGAAAAATGAGGGAAAACGCATCCGCGGAAAACACATGGTGGAAGTGCTGAATACCCTCGGCCTCGATTGGGTGGTATTTGGCAACCACGAATTTGATTACGATGACTTGATGGACCTCCAGGCAAGATTGGATGAATCAAAATTTACTTGGCTGGCCGGTAATGTCCGGCTGAAACCGCCCGTGGCCAGTCCGGAAGGATTGTCTGTTGCCAAACCGTTTTTTAAATTGAAAAAAGAAGGGAATGCTGAAAAATGCCCCGATAACCAAGTGATTACACTACACGATCAGGATGGCACAACCCTCAACCTGGGTATTTTCGGCGTGCTCATCAATACCGGCAGAAAGCCGTGGGCCGAATACAGCGACTGGATGGAGTCGGCTCGAAACAGCTATGCTACCCTCCAACCCAAAACCGATGTCGTCATCGCGCTGACCCACTTGAACGTGGCTGACGACAAAAAACTGGCCGGGATGTTGCCCAAAATCCCGCTCATCATGGGCGGCCACGACCACGACAACCAATTGCACAAGGTGGGCGCCAGCGTGATTACCAAAGCTGATGCCAATGCCAAAACAGTCTATATCCACACCTTGCGGTACAATAAAAAGAAAGGCGCCTGTTCCGTCAAATCTGAATTGAGAAGGGTGGATGCCAGTATTCCGGACGAACCCAATACCGCCGCTGTGGTGGCCAAATGGGAAAAAATTAAGGACGAAGCCCTCCTGGCTGCCGGTATCCATGCCAACCAAGCGGTAATTAATCTCCAAGAACCCATCGATTGCCGCGAAACAATCGTGCGCAGCCAGCAAGCCGCCATCGGCGCGCTCATCACGGAGGCTATGTTTGTCGCTTCCAAAAATAACCCAGATTGTGCCCTCCTCAACGGTGGATCTATCCGCGTTGACGATATCCTCTCCGGCAAACTGACAGAACTTGATGTGGTCCGTATCTTGCCGTTTGGAGGCGCGCTGGTGGAGGTTGAAATGAAGGGAATCTTACTCCATAAAATGCTCGAAGCAGGGTACAACAACAACGGAAATGGCGGCTATCTCCAGTGGTACCGCGTACGCCGCGATCCAGCAACAGGCACGTGGCTGGTCGCCAACAACCCACTTAATGACAATACCTTGTACCACATCACGCTGCCTGAATTCCTACTGTCCGGAAACGAATCGAACATGGCTTTCCTAAAAGCTACGCTGGGGCCTGATGGCAAAAGCACCAACCCAGATATTCCCACCATCCAAAAACCGGATGCGAAAGATAAA
>JBIPOY010000342.1:0-4040 GCA_044378705.1 Saprospiraceae bacterium | reverse complement strand
GGATATCCCAGCAGATCATTCGATGTAGTTTCTACGATAAATGCGGAGGGGAAAAAGTAGGCGTCTTCGAATGAAGCGAGGTTGAAAACAATACTTGTTGACATGCCGCAAAGTTAAACGTTCCGCTTTATTGTAATTCTAAAAACGTCTGAAAAACACGTGGCTACTTTGTGCGTCGTCTTTCTCTTATTCGAAACAGTTTTTCTAATTCTACCGCATGAAAAACGATCAAAGAAACCAAAACACAGCCAACCAACTCCGCAATCGTAAGCGGCGATGTTGAAAATATTGCTTGTAACGCCGGCACGTAAAGCAACAAAAGGTGGAGTCCAAAAGTAAGCAATACGGTGCCCAGTAAGGGTAAATTGGTGAAAACCCCCTGCCGAAACAGAAAAAAGTGGTCACTTCTAATGGCCATGGCGTGTCCCATTTGACTGAAACAAAGTACCGTAAAAACATACGTTTGCCACTTAGGGTCGTTGTGCTGCAACGACCACGCTTGTACACACAAACAAACCAACCCCATTAACAATCCCACCCAAAGTATGTGCCAGCCCAAGCCTTGGGAAAAAATATTTTCTTCGGGTTTTCGGGGCGGCAGATCCATGATATTAGCCTCTGCACGTTCTGTTGAGAGTGCCAATCCCGGCAACCCATCGGTTACCAAGTTGATCCAAAGAATGTGTATGGGCAACAATGGCATGGGCAAACCAGCCAAGGGGGCAAGAAAAATAGTCCAAATTTCGCCGCTGTTGCCCGTCAAGGCATACTTGATAAACTTACGTATGTTGTCGAAGATACGTCTTCCTTCTTTCACAGCTTTTACGATGGTGGCAAAATTGTCGTCCATCAAGATCATGTGCGCGGCTTGTTTGGCAACGTCTGTGCCGGTTATTCCCATGGCAATACCAATATTGGCCCGCTGGAGCGCTGGGGCATCGTTGACACCATCTCCGGTCATGGCTACAAACTGGTTTTTCTTTTGAAGGGCCTTCACAATTTGTAATTTTTGATCCGGTGACACCCGAGCATACACTTTCAAGTGTTCAATTTGAGCTTCAAATACATTTTCCGGCAGGTGTTGCAGCGCAGCTCCGGTAATTAAGGTGTCAGAAGGGTCGTTGAGGATGCCCATTTGGCGGGCAACAGAGGCTGCAGTAACCGGATGGTCACCCGTGATCATGACTGGAACGATTCCTGCTCTTCGGCAATCCTGAATGGCTTGTGCGGCTTCCGGTCTGGGGGGGTCTGTTAGGCCAACCAATCCACAACATTGAAGACTGTGTTCCAGGGTTGAAAAGGTAAGTTCCAATGGCAACGTATCCGTAACTTTACAGCCATAAGCCAATACCCGCAAACCACTTTGTCCCATTTTTTCTCCCTGTTCCAACATTGCGGTAAGATCTACGTCATCACATGCTTTTGAGACAGACTCCATGGCGCCTTTGGTGACAATTAAATACTGGCTGCCCTTCAGTGCATGTACCGTGGTCATCATTTTTCGATCGGCATCAAAAGGCAATTCCCATACCCTGGGATATTGGTCCAAGTTGATGTGTGCTCCATTTTGATCCGCATAAACAGACAATGCTACCTCTGTAGATTCGCCATCGGGCGCACCAATACCGTTTTTTTTAACATCGTGATTGAGTGCAATACAGCGTAATAAGGCTTCATCAGCCGAAAATGGAACGCCGGAAGGTGGCGTTGCCGGAATCCAAGTCTCCGTAACAGCCATTTTATTTTGGGTGAGCGTACCCGTTTTGTCGGTACAGATATAAGTAACGGAACCCAGTGTCTCAACCGCCGACAGTTTTCGTACCAATACATTTCTGCGTACCAAACGACGTGCGCCCATCGCAAGTGCAATGGTTACCACGGCAGGTAATGCCTCCGGTATGGCCGCTACTGCCATAGAAATGGACGTTAACAACATCTTTACCGGTTCCTCCCCCCGTAACAATCCTATAAAAAAAAGGGCAACGCAGATGGCCAATACGGCCAAAGATATTTTTTTGCCAAAATCAGAAAGTCTCTTTTGAAGGGGCGTTGAAGTCTCCTCCTCCTGCAATAGTTGTGCAATGCGTCCAAATTCAGTGTGCATACCTGTCGCCACAACGATTCCCTCTCCCCTACCATACGTGATGGTGGTGCCTTTGTACGCCATATTTGAACGATCTCCCAAGGAAAGATCCTCGCCAACCAAACCGTCTGTTTGCTTTTCTACGGCAAATGATTCTCCGGTAAGTTGGGACTCTTCAATTTGCAAGCAATGGGATTTCAACAGACGGAGGTCTGCCGGAACTAGGTTGCCGGTTTCAAGAATCACAATATCCCCCGGGACAAGATCAGGCGTATTGATCTGAACTTGAACGCCATCCCGAAGCACTTTCGCCGTGGGAACAGACATTTTTTTCAATGCCTCCAAGGCTTTTCCAGCCCGGTATTCTTCCACAAATCCAATAATTGCGTTGAGTATTACGATGATGATGATGACCATCGAGTCCTTCATTTCGCCAATCAAACCCGATACTATTGCCGCAACCAAAAGTATCAAAATCATCACGTCTTTGAATTGAAACAAAAAAACAACCCACGGGGGACTCATTTTCTTGGTTTCCAAAACATTCGGCCCATAAACACCAAGGCGTTCCCCTGCTTGTGAAGTACTCAAGCCTTCCGCTTGACTGTTGGTCTGTCGAATAACTTCATCACCGTGGATTAAATGCCAGTTCATAAAAGCGTTTTTTATGGTAACGAGTTACTATTTGATCTCGTAAGTATTTATGGATGGTCGCGTCCGAGACAAAAAAGCGGCCTTTTGAGCCCGACAGCCTGCCACACTAACCAGGTACTTTGTTTCATGGGAACAATTACCGCAATTTAAGAGAAAATTTCGGCTTTTTCGGCTTTTGTGAGGGAGAAAATTTGTGCAGGTACTTTTTGATGACGGGGTCGGTTTTATACCCACCGAATTTCAACGGTACACCACCATGGTTCAGGTCTGCCCAACCCCTAGTGCCGTATCAGGTGAATATCCTACCGCGTGTTACGTGTTCACACGACAAAAATAAAAAAGGCGGGGTGTAGCACCCCGCCAACAATGAGCGTTAAAAACTACTTAGGCGGTACGAAGCCAGCTCGATAAAACCATTTTTCTGCTTTTTTCGCCTGTTTTTTTGACCATAGCCTACAAAAACATGCTTTATCCGGCAAATAATACGATCTTTTTCGTCTCCGACTCGTCCACCTAAGTAGTTACATTAAACATTAATTGATGAACCAAAAAATGTTATTTCGAAACCATCAATTTGGTTGTTTTAACACCTTGTCCACCCATTATTTGTAAGTAATAGACGCCAGAATTAATATCCGTTAACTGGATTGTTTCCTGAAACTCACCCGCAGGAACTTCACCCAAATTACCAACCAACGTGGTTCTACCGGTTGCATCCAACAAGCGATAGGTTACCTCCGTGCTTCGTGGGAGTTCAAATTTCACTTGAACAGACTGTACCGCAGGATTGGGTTGAACAGAAAAACTGGTGAAAATTTGATCAAGCTCACGCGTTGAAACGACCACTTCCAGCGGTACCGTTACACCATTGGGTAACGCTACCCAAACGCCAAATGCCGGCGACTGTCCGTTTAAATATCCTGTCGCAAATGCTGTGATCGCCTGTCCTGCCAGCGCCGTAATATCTGCTTTGTATGAAACAACCACTGTGTTGTTGTCATTTGCCGGGGTTACATCAAGGATGTAATTTCCGGCAGGGGCACTGAAATAATTGGCGTAAGACCCAAAGGCCACATTGTCAAACAAGATCGGTCCTCCAGGTAATTTTACATCCACTACAGGTGCATCCGGGGAACCGTGGAAAAGTGTAATATCCACGTCTGTGCCGTTGTTGGCTGCTTCACGGGCAGCACCATTGATAAACAAGTTGAAAGCCGTCGCGCCGGTATTGCCGACAACACCCGCTGCCATCACGACATACGTGCCGCCGGTAGCAAGCGTTGCTGGGAAATTGGCAATTGCA
>JBIPOY010000341.1:0-4049 GCA_044378705.1 Saprospiraceae bacterium | reverse complement strand
CGTAAACACCTTTGAATACAATCGAGGACAGCGAAAAAAAAGTGCGAAGCGAATACCAACAACGGTGAAAAATGGTGCGATCAGCCACAGAAAATGATTTATGGTACATGGCAATTGAAGCGGTAGTTGCCGCTGAGACGTAACTGGTTAGGTGGTACGCTGTCTGGCCCAAAAAGGCCCATTTCCCGCCATACTTCGCAGATTTTTTTGACCGTAGCGCTGCTACGGCCTACAAAAATCCGCTTCGTCTGGTAAAAAATGGCCACTTTTTCGTCTCAGACGCGACCACGCTAACCAGTTACCTGAAACAAAAGAAGTGTCTCTTGTTTATTTCAGAGGCGACCACCAAAGCAATTGATTTTACAAGTCTATGAAACGTCAGAATGTGTATTTTCGTTCAAATTTTTGCTCTTTTGTGAGAAAAAACTGACGCTACCGTATTTGTCGCTGAACAATGTCCAAGGGCTCCACGCTGTTTATTTTTGTGCTCCAGGAAATAACTTTCAGGTAATTACCGCCACAAAAGAGACCTGTCTGTCCGGTTCCTCCCGCCTGTTTGCAATACTCTGCTTTCAATGCGGCAGCACTGAACAGGGGGAAATACACTTCCAACCCACCTTTTAAAAACTCGAGCATCAAACCGCCATTCCACAGCAACTGCTCGTCAAAGGGTCGGTTTAGTCCGGATTTCGAGGCATCGTCTGCATATCCAAGGTCAAAATAAGGCTTGAGTGGAATACCAAAAGGCAATCTGAACGGCAAATCTGTTTTAAGGTTGATTGACACGACAAGATGGTTGGAATTGCCAAGAGTTCCGGCTTGGGCTGGACCAAAAGCGCCTTTGAAGCCGCCATCTGTCTGACTTACCTGACGACCGAGCAAGCCCTCTGCGCCCGAACGGGCGAGGAAGAGCTGCTCGTATTTGTAATCGTTGAACCCTTGGGGGAGGAGGGTTAAGTTGTTGAAGGGCGCTTGAATATCAAGTTTTCGAAAGTCGTTTTGGAAAAAATAACCGGCAAAAAACCGTGCTGTGATTTTTCTTTTTGGGGTAAAATAAACGTGTTGTTGCCACGATGCTGTTGTGCGGAGGTACTGTTGTCGGTATTGCGCATTGCCGGCGGGCTGGGCTTCCAGGGCAAACCGGTACTGAAACGGGTTGGGCAACATCCGTTGTTCACCCTCGTAGCGCAGTTCGTAGATGGTGCTATTTCGCCATTTTTTGAGTCCGTCCGTTCCGTCGATGGGCGTTTCCCGTCCGAGGAAAAGGGTTGTCAACTGGAGGGTATGGCTGAAAGTGGCTGTTTTAGAGGGCAATTCTGCTTTAATTTGGGGGGCAATACGAAAAAAACGGGCATACAGATCCGTGGATGGAAGGTGGTCTAGGTGAAAAGACTTGGCCGTAACACTTGCGGTGATTTTGGGAAACAGGCCTCCCGGATAAAACCGGTATCGAACATCGGCCAGTCCCACCCATTTTTTGGAACCGAGTGCGTATCCGGGCAACAAGTACACCTGCCAGGGGCTTGGCGGCACGATGGGGTTGTAGCAAACGAGGCCAATCATGGTTTTGTCCGTGTTGTTCCACCCTGCCCACGGGAAAAGGCCCAGCGTATTGCGGCGGGGGTTTTTAAAAGGCGCGATGATTTTCAATTGCCAGGGCTCCATTGCAGGAAAAAGAGCGCCTATTCGGTGGGAATTGTTTTTTCTATTCAAATCCAATGTTACACGTTCGTGGTCGAGCACAAAAGCATCCGCGTCGGGCACTTCAAAGGTCAGAGATTGGGGCCCCTCCAATGCTGCGAGGGGTTTGTACCAAGTTGTTTTGATGGGCGTGCCGTCTTTCAATGCGGTTATGGGAAAGGGCGCAGCAAGAATTCCCTGTTGTTTGACCGTTAGCGCCCATTGACCGACGCCGGTTTTCACGGCATTGGTGAGGGCGTAATCGGCATTGTTGGAGGTTTTCATGGCTTCCAGAAACCAGCCGGCATCCACGCCATTGTCGGCGAGGACAGCTTTGAAGTCCTCCGGGTAAGGATGCTTGAATTGCCATTTTTGGTAGTAATCGTGCATTACCGCGTCCATTTTTTCTATTCCGATGGATTTTTCAAGCCACGTCATAAAATAGGCCGTTTTCATGTACACCTGCAAGCCGTAGCCTGCCTGCGTAAAGTCATCGGAAGGCGAATCGGGAGGGGTGTCATGATGGTCAATTGCCAGGAGGAGCAAACCATTTTCTACGAGTGAACCGCTGTGGTCGGGGTTGAATATTTTTTTAGGCAGCGACATGGCGGCAGCGGAGCCATAATACTGCTCCATGTAGCGGTGCTCGTAATAGGAATTGAATCCTTCATCCATGAATGGGTGGATCCGCTCGTTGGAAGCCAAGATACCATAAAACCAGTTGTGACCCACCTCGTGGGTTATTACCTGATCGAGGGTACGGGCGGAGCCGGCATTGCCAATAACGGTCACCATGGGGTATTCCATCCCGCCGCCGGCACTCAGCGCAGCATGCACTGCCGTGGCTTGAGGCCACGGATAATCGCCTACTTTTTCGGAATAAAACTCAACGGCCCGGCGGACATACGCGGCGCCTTTTTGCCAGAGATCAGATTGTGCTTGTGTGAACATGGCCCAGCAGTCAACCGATTTTCCGGAAGCAAGTATTGCGGTATCTTTGAGAACGAAGAATCGTTTGTCGGCAAACCATGCGAAGTCATGGACCCGATTGGCGGTGTAATGGATCGTTTTCATGCGTGTTGCGGAGGGCGGAAAAGGGTCTTGTTTTTTGTCAACCCCTTTTTGGAGTGCGGCACGGGATGCCACTTCTTTTTCTTGTAAAAAAGCGATTTCCGAAGGCGTTTGGAGGACGCCCGTTGCCGCCACCACATAGTTCTCCGGAAGGGTAATATACACTTGAAAGTTGCCAAACTCAGCGAAGAACTCACCTTGATCCAGGTAGGGCATCGCGTGCCAACCGCGTTCATCGTACACTGCCGGTTTGGGGTACCACTGGGTCATTTGGTAAGACGTTTCTACGTGGCCCAGTCGTGAATACGACGCCGGAATTTTGAGGGTAAACGGCGTCTCTATGCGTACTTGCTCCCCCGGTAAAAGGGCCTTCGGCAAGGACAATATTGCAATATCCGGATTATTCGGGTCGTATTTCCAGTCAACCGTCATACCATTGGCGGTAAAATACAGCGCGTCGTATTGGCCAAGATCCTGATCTTTCGCAAAATAAAATTCGCTGCTGGCGCTTTGGAGTTTTTGTTTGCAAAAGGCTGTTTGGCGATTTTTATACGCATTGCCCCACAAGTGCACCCAAATTTCAGTCAAGGTATCGGGGGCGTGGTTGGTGTAGTCGAAAGCAATATTGCCAGTGATGGTGTGTTTTACATCGTCGAGCCCAACGGCAATCTTGTAATCTACCACTTGTTGGAAATAAGCCTGTGTGAAAGCTTGGGGCTGAAAAAAAATTGTACAGAGAAGTAGTGAAAAAGCCAGTCGTAATTTCATGTCGTAAAATATTTTAAAAAGTCATTACAAATGCATCAATTTGGTTGCATATTGGGCGGGTTTTACGGCATCCTGGTGTTGTCTTGATTTTGGCGGCATAAACTGCCAGGGGGTTATTTGCTTGGTCCAATCGAAATCATTTTTCTCTTTGTGACGGCGTCGGTATTCCAATGGCGTACAGGTGCGGTATTTTTTGAACAAGCGATTAAAGTTTGCGACATTGTTGAATCCTGCGCCGTAGCAAATCTGGTTGATGGCGGAATCAGTGCTCAACAACAATTTACAGGCGTGGCCAATGCGCACGTCCAGCAGAAACTGGGTAAAACTCTTGGTGGTGTATTTTTGAAAAAAATGGCTGAATGCCGAAGCGGTCATGTTGACCAAAGCAGCCACATCACCAATTTTTATTTGACTGTTGGCAAAATTTTTCAGGATATACCCATACACCAATTGAATTCGGTTGTTGTCGGTGGTAAGGGCTTGGGGAGAAAAACCCTCGCTTGCTAAAAACGTCGTCTCCGTGGAGTGTG
>JBIPOY010000340.1:0-4050 GCA_044378705.1 Saprospiraceae bacterium | reverse complement strand
GGTGCTCCTTACGCTCCCCGGATTTGGCGTTTTTACCCAAAAAGTGCAAAAAAGCATCGGGAAACACATGCGCGCTTATCCGGGACGTGCTACCTTCTCCATGGGACTCCTCAATGGATTGCTGCCTTGCGGCATGGTTTATGCCGCATTGGCTGGGGCAATTTCATCCGGTGGAATCACCACAGGCGCTGTTTTTATGGCAATATTCGGGATGGCGACCCTCCCCTTGTTGCTGTCTGTAAGCGTATTAGGGCGCTCCTTCAGCGTTGCTGTACGCACCAAAATTAAGTTTGCCCAGCCAATTTTACTCACCATCGCTGGTTTGTTACTCCTGCAAAGAGGGCTTCACCTCGACCTTTCCCTGTTTGAATCAGCTGTGCCAAAAGCTGGCGTGGACTGCCATTGAGTACGGCTGTAAATCTGTGGATCAATATTCAGGACAACGACCCAGCAGACAATGGTGGTATGATGGTGGTATGATGGTGGTGAACGCCTTTTGGTTGCCAATCAACTGTCCATTTATCAATGCCGCATTGCAGGGTTGCTTCTGAAACGATTCAATTGGTACCTTTGCTCGAATCCACAAACACGACACAACGATGGATAATCAATCAAACAATGAATGGCGCAAACTGACCACGGTAATATATCGGAAGCCCAGGGATTCGAAAATTTTTGGATCCGTAGAATTTGATGTCACGGAAGTTGAGGCGTTTGTGCATGCCAAACGGCGTGATGGCTTAAAAATAACATTGACCCATGTTTTTTTACTGGCACTCGCCAGAGGGGTTCATGAGGAAGCCCGGGAGATCAACAGTTATGTTCGACGTGGCAAAATAATTCAACGCGACAGTGTTGATGTTTCCCTCACGGTACTGCTTGGAGACGGCAAACAACTCACCTCCGTCAAAATTGTCGGCGCGGAGCAACTCACCTTGGAGGAACTGAGTGTCAGTTTACAAGATCAGATACAATATGCACGCAAGGGACTGGGTACTGACCTCAAGAAAGCCAAAAACTTAGTGGTTCGGATACCTTGGCCCTTGCGTCAATGGATCACCGATTTAATCCGGTGGATGACGATTGACTGGGGCATACACCTTCCTTTTTTGGGGGTTTCACCCGAAAGTTTTGGTTCTTTTGTGTTATCCAACCTCGGTAGCATTGGGTTGGATGTTGGCTATCCTGCGCTGGCGCCGTTTTCCAATGTTGCGATGGTTGTCAACCAGGGCAGTGTTACCATAAAGCCCATTGTGGTAGATGGTCTGATTGTCGCAAGGCGTATGATCACCATCAGTGCTGCATTGGACCACCGTGTGGTAGATGCCGCACAGATTGGACGCTTGTTTGGTTACCTCCGGCGTGTCATGAAAAATCCGGAAATGCTGTCGGTTAAATCTGGTGCTGCCCTACCCTAGTTATTCCAAGAGATACGTTCCATTTAGATCTGTTGTCAGCACGATGCTCATGAAATTCAAGAAAGGCCTCATGGCTTCGAAGGTAATTTTTACTTCCTGCAGAAAATGGGGACTGGTCACTTCATTATTGGTAAAATTGCGCTGGAGAGTAAAGCTTTTTTTACGAATAAGATCAAGAGCGGGGCTATCTTTTTCATAGCCTCTTGGGGCCGTTTTTAATTCATCTCCCTGTATCGTTCCAAAATATTGTTGGAAGGTTGGGTCGGCCATCATTTGACGGATTGGAGCATCGTCTGCCACAAACTCGTCACGAATGCGCTTGAGGTCTACAGCGTTAGGCTGCCAAAACCCACCGCCGACAAAAGATGCACCTGATTCGATGTGTAGATAATAACCACCGCGTAATCGCTTGGTGGCCCGGGTGAAGCCCATGCCAAAGTTGTTTTTATAGGGCGATCTATCCTTAGAAAACCGCACATCCCGATAAATTCGAAAAAGAGTGGCGCTTTCGATATGATCTTGCTCGCCCAAGGCAACTTCAACTGCTTTCATAAACTGCTTCATATTCTCTTGAACATGCTCGTACCAACTTTTGTTGGCCTGGAACCAATCCCGGTTGTTGTTGTTGGAAAGGTCTTCAAGAAATTGGAGGGAGGAGGGTATGAGTGTCATCTGCGTGTGGAATTGTGGTATTCAGCGGACAAATATAGCGCTACTCTAGGAGAAGTTACTATTTCGGTATCACGAACAAATGACACAAACAAACCCTGCTTCAAAAGTGCTTAAAATACTCAAATGGTTCTTTACAAACATTACATGAATACAGTGCTTTACAGGCGGTAGCGCCAAATTGACTCACCAAAGTGGTATTTTCAGCATCACAACGCGGACAGGGAACAATGGGTGGCGTAGAAAATGGATCGTCATCTACTGCACGAATCACCGGTGGAGCGATGCCATAACGACGCAGTTTTTCTTTGGCTTCCGGGGCTAGCCAGTCGGTGGTCCAAGCGGGAGCATACATCGTAACAATCTCAAGGTTGTCAAAGCCCTGTTCATGCATGGCGGCTTTGATTTCAGCAACAAACAGGTGCACAGCAGGACAGCCGGTGTAAGTGGGGGTGATGACAATTCTGAGGGATTTCCCATCCCACTGAACAGCCCGTACCACCCCCAATTCTACGATGGAAATGATGGGAATTTCGGGGTCCGGGATGAGTGATATTCGTTCCCAAATGAGTTCTTCTACCTCTAAAAAACTTGTATTCATAGCGTTTTTTGGCCTTGTTGCCAATAGTATATTACCACTTTGCTCCGGGATATGTTCTCTGTAGATACTGCATTTCGGCCAATAAATGGCTCAAATGCTCTGTGTGCGGCGCGTGGTCAACCAGTACACTATTGGCTGGATTGTGCAAACCGGCCTTACCCAATACCCGCAACACCTGAATATTCCACTCCATTTCAATGTCTTTCGGATTTGGGGCAATTCCACCTTCGTACAGTACAGACGCATTGGGAAGGACAACAAAGAACTCCGGTGTGTACGGCCATAATACACGGAAAGCCTCTTCAATCCGACGGTGGCTTTCCTCTGTTCCTTGGCCCAAACGTTCTACCCACGCCCCTGAATGACGCAGATGGTACGTGGTTTCTTTTAAAAAACGTTGGGCCATTCCCGCCAGCATTGTATTGTTGCAGACTTGTAATTTTTGGTATAGTAAGCATTGGTACACATCGACCAAAAATTGTCGTGCTATGACGTACGCAAAATCGGTATTGGGATGTTCAACGATGCGAAAGTTACAGAATTCTTTTTCCGTACGAAGGTAGCTGAGGTCGTCTTCGGTACGACCTTTCGCTTCCACTTCCCCGGCATAATGCAAGAGTACTTCAGCTTGTCCAATATGGTCTAAGGCGATATTGGTTAGCGCGATATCTTCTTCAAGCATGGGGCCACGACTGCACATTTCTGAGAGCCTGTGGCCAAGGACAAGGTTGGTGTCGCCGTGGCGAAGGAGGTACTCAAAGAGTTCTTGTTGGGTATCCATAATCAAAGATTGATGACTTCTACAGGGATTTCATAAAAAGTTGGATGGCGATACACTTTGTCGTCAGATGGATCAAAAAAAGGTGCGGCATCTCCCGGCGTGACTGCAATAATCTCGTGGGCAGGTACAACCCAGAGTCCGGTGGGTTTGTCGCGGCGGGTGTAAAGGTCGCGGGCATTTTGGAGGGCCATTTCTTTGTCGAAAGCATGGAGGCTTCCAACATGTTGGTAGGGCTGACCACTTTTTTTCTGGGTGAATACCTCCCAGAGAGGACCTTGTGCATGGGTTGTTTTTTTCATAAATAGGGTGTTTTTTTTACACAAAAGCGCGAAAACGCGAAAACGCGAAGGGTGTGGTAATAGAAACTTCGCATCTTCGCGAGAAATATTCACGCAACGCCGCAAAGACGCAAAGAAGGGCGTAAATTCTTTGTGTCTTCGCGCCTTCGCGAGAAATACTCACGCAACGCCGCAAAGACGCAAAGAAGGGCGTAAACTCTTCGCGTCTTCGCGCCTTCGCGAGAAATACTCACGCAACGCCGCAAAGACACAAAGAAGGGCGTAAATTCTTTGCGTCTTCGC
>JBIPOY010000339.1:0-4062 GCA_044378705.1 Saprospiraceae bacterium | reverse complement strand
GGTAGGTCGTACCGGTAGGGGCATGAAAAAGGGACTGGCCGTTTCATTCTGCAGCCCGGAAGAAACCGACATATTGGCTGAAATTGAAAAGTACGTGCAGAAACCCATAACGGTTTTGGAAATCAACAAAAAAGATTATTCAGAAACCCTTGACTTAACCCAGGAAACCAGTGGTAAATGGAAAGCTACCATGGCAGAAATCGAACAAGCTGAAAAATGGATGCGCAAAAAATCTAAAAAGGCCGGGAGGACTAAATGATGTTGTTATCTCATTTTTTTCAAAAGCGGTTCAGTCTCTGACGCTTGTCTAGTGAATATTTTTTTGAAATAGTTTCATTATTCCCCACTTACGGCAACCCTTATCACCTTGAATGATTTTCCATCCGAGATTGTCAGGAAATAGTGGCCATCGGGAAGTGTTTTTGTTTCCAACGCATATCGAGTCATGCCACGGTTGAAACTTGTTTGTCTCACGACCTCCCCCTTTGAACTGATCAGCATCATCGAAAGATCCACCGGTAGAATCGTGGCTGAATGGACAACGATATGACCGGAAGTCGGATTGGGAAATACCCATAAATTTAATTTTTCGAGTGCTTCCTCCACCAACAATGTAGTGTCTACGGTTGCAGCAACAGAGATGGCACATTCGTTGGCATCTTTTAAGAGGAGCGAATAAACACCGGGAGATACATCTGTCAGTGACCCCACTGTTGCGCCATTGCTCCATTCGTATTGGTAAGGAGGTGTTCCCCCGTTTGAAATTGCCAAGATCGTTCCACCAATCGAACCAGTAGCGTTGGAAACAACCAAGTTGACAGACAATGCTGCTGAAGGTTGTGAAAGGGTATCTGTTTGGACTGTTGTAACCCCGGTTGCATCTGTTACCGTTACAGCATAGATGCCGGTTGCCAGACCAGGCCGATTTTGGGTCGTGACGCCATTTCCCCAATTAAAAGTAAAGGGGGGAGTGCCGCCTGAAACATCTAGGTTGATCACTCCTGTTGAATCACCGAAGCAGGCAATCGGCGTTGCAGAGGATGTGCAATAAAGCGGAGCAGAGATGGTCGGATTACAGAGATTACCGTTTCCAACCAATGCACTCATTTCATAGCATAAATACAGGTAGTTGGAGGTCTCAAGTGCACTTAAATTGCCAAACAGAAGGTTGTAGCTTTCGTTGGTGTCTTCAGAAAGGTGGTAAAACTCCTGGTGATCGTCGTCAAAATGAAGCAATTTAAATGCTTTGTTTCGCATGGCTTTTCCATCGGCTGTATCCGGGGTCAGTTTAAAGATTTCGGTGAATGCCCAAGGTCTGATGTCGTTGGTTTGGTTTTTTAAAATGGGCAGGAGGCTTTTGCTGTCCACCGGTTTGTTGGCTGGAATTTGAGAAGCCCAGTTGGAATAGCCGAACAATTCAAGGATCGTTGCAAAAAGATCAGCGGTATTTACCAAGGCATCGCTGACACGACCCGGATTGACCACAGAAGGGCCGGAAACAATTAACGGCACATGTACCCCATATTGGTAAATGGTACCTTTGGCACGGTTTGTATTTGCTATTTGAGCGGTTTGAATTGTATTCCCATTGTCGCCGATGAAAATGATATCGGTACTATCCATTTGATTGTGGGCCTCCAGAGACGCAAATAGCCTTCCTATTTCGTGGTCAAGGGCTTCCAGAGAAGCCTTGAAATAGGATTTGGGATTCATGTTGATGTCTTGTTGCGTGCCACTCAAACCGGTATAGGAATGTAGCCCTGCAGGAGGCAAATGGTAGGGTGAATGGGGTGCGTTGAAGGCCAACCAAAGGAAAAAGGGCTTGTTGTTTTGGGCATTGATCCAGTCTATGGCATTGTTGGCGGTTTCTGTGGTGGCATAGGTTGTGACCGTACCGGAAACACCATTGATAACTTTGGTCCAGTTGGTATAGCTGGTCAATTGGCCGATGAAATTACCTTCAAAATGATCGTATCCCATAATAGTTGGATTGTTCAAGTTTGAGGCAGGCATGGATGGTTGCAGATGCCATTTTCCTATGTTGGCCTTCGAAATTCCGTTCGGGTTGTAGGTATTCAGAAGCCTTGGAATGGTGATTTCATTGATGTTCAATACCCCGGAACCGCCAATACCACCCACAATACCACCAACACCGGTTCTAAAGCTGTATCGGCCTGTCAAAATCCCTGCCCGTGTAGCAGAACAAACAGGATTGGACATCGCGTTGGTAAACCGAACTCCTTTGCTCAATAGTTTTCTTATATTCGGAGCTGAGACGGTATCCTGATGGTCTTCATAAAACCCAAAATAATCGGTACTCAAATCGTCTGCAATGATGAGAATGACATTCCGTTGGGCATTGGATGGGAATGAGAGTGCGCTGAGCAGTAGAAGCGTCCAAAAAAATTTCTGCATAGTAAAGGAAGACAGATATGATGTGGTAATATTAAAAGCCCCATGCCCCCCGTGGAGGGGATAATGGCATGGGGCATGATGCTCACTGATTTTTCCTAAAAATAATTTGGCATCCAATAGACTTCGTTTCCGTTATTTCTACCGGTTTGCCTGTAAGCAACGCGTCTGCTGCTTTTACAACATATTGGTTTTCAACTTTTTCAGGTTCCGCACCGTTGTCATCAATAGCGCCTTCGTACTTCACCACCCATTTTCCGTTGTCTTTCCAAATGATAAATGCATGCGGTGTTTTTTGAGCAATAAAGTCTTTGGCGACCTTTTGTTCACCGTCAAATAAATATGGGAAATTAAATTGTTCACGATTGGCCTTCAAGACCATTTCCGGGTAGGTATCCTCTTCATATATAATGGTGTCTGTTGAACTGATGGCAATTAATGGCAAGCCCAGTTTTGAATATTTGGCGTTAAGGGCATTCAATCGCGGGGGGTAAAGCTTGGCAAAAGGACAGTGATTGCACGTAAATACGATGATAAATCCTTTTGCATCGGGATAGTTACCCAGTGACAGGTATTTGCCATCGGTATTGATCAGACTGAAATCATGAACAAATTTATCACCCGAAGGCAAAAAATTCGTGCCAAGTAGTATTACTGAGCATACTAACAGCAGCGGAAAGTATCGAAGTAGCAAGATTTTCATGTTACTATGGGTTGTGTCTAACTTTGGTAAAAGTTCGGGTAAATGTTTTCTTCGTCTTTTGGTCTGTTATGGAAAGCACATAAACGCCTGCCGGGAATTGGCTGATGTCTATTCCGTCTGAAAGTTGTGGCTCTGGAAGCATATACAGGGTTTTACCGAGGGTATTGGTGACACGCACGTAGTATGCTTGCATGTTGGGATCTGAAAATTTGATGAAAAGTCGGTCACTGGCTGGATTTGGGAAAAGGGAAATATCATTTTCTTCTTTGATGGCTTCTAGCGAGGAAGAAGCGGGTTGGGTGACAACAAATTGCCCCATCATGCCTTCGTCTTCATGCAGCGAGATGTGACAATGGTACATAAAGGGATGTTCAACATCCGCATAATCGTCAAATTTGGCGATAAACCGGACGGTCTGTTGTCGAGGTACGAACACCACGTCTTTCCAACCCGCTTGTGCTGCTGACGGTGGCGCTCCGTTGATGGATAAAATATTGAATTCGACATCGTGGATGTGGAAGGGGTGGCCGAAACCTGACGTGCTTCTTATTTCCCAAATCTCTGTATTCCCCAGTGGAACCTGATATTCGTTCTCGTCAATGTCGAACAACTTGTGGTTGATGATAAATGCATTTGGGCCAAGAATAGGAGGATTGGTAACGCCGGTACTGTCGCTTAGGGTGAGGATTCTGGTAATATTGGCTTCGGCTGCATTCAAGAGCACATTGGAGGTCAACGAGGCCGGAATACTGGTAATGGGCGTAGCCGTTTGATCCGCCACGTTGAGGTGCAACATGGTAAAATCTTTTTTGCCCAGATAATTGGCAAATGGCCCATTTGGGAAGTTTTCTCCACCGGGCACGAAATTGCCTAATGTTGAATTGTAAGCCTTCAGATCAAAAGACTGGCCGGTTTGGCCGGTAAAATCCACCAATATTTCGACCCGT
>JBIPOY010000063.1:0-11849 GCA_044378705.1 Saprospiraceae bacterium | reverse complement strand
TGCGGCACTTTCCGGGTAAGCATCTTCCTTGAACAAAGCGAGGAAACCAAGGAAGTCGCCGGTTTGTGCCACTTTAACGATCAGTTCGCGGCCATCATCACTGGTTTTAAACACCTTTACTTTTCCCTTTTCAACGAAATAGAGCCAACGAGGATGGTCGCCCTCCCGGAATATCAAGTCTTTTTTCTTGTAATGCCTTGATTCTCGGTTGTCGGACAGGTGCCGAATGGCGTCGAGCGCACGTGCTTCATCAATAAATCGCTCAATGGTACCGGTCCCTTGTGCGGAAGCAGTGCGCAGTCTTTCACTTTTTGAGAGGCGCGACTCAATGGTTTGGAGCAAGGCCACATCATCAAAGGGCTTTACAATATAGTCGTCGGCGCCGAGTGACATACCACGGCGAAAGTCTTCTTTTTCTGCTTTGGCCGTCAAAAAAATAAATGGAATATCGGCGGTTTGCTGTTGGCGGCTTAAGATATGCAACACACCGTAGCCATCGAGTTCCGGCATCATGATGTCACATAAGATAAGATCCGGCAAAATAGTTTGGGCTTTTTCGACGCCAATTTTGCCATTTTCGGCAGTAATGGCGTCATAACCACTCAAAACAAGAATTTCTGCGAGATTCTCCCGCACGTCTTGATTGTCTTCGATGACAAGGATTTTTTTCATATAAAAGCAAAGTTAGAAAGACCACAATATATGCGTACTGATATTAATCAGCCCAAACACTAACCGGGGTCATATTTGACAAAAAGTAGTTGCAAGACCTTTGTATCAACATTTTTCATGAGCAATACCGCTTACACATTATGAACATTTTCGCTCCAGTTTCCAGCCTGATGACAGGCCATACAGTTCTCGTGACAGTTGCCCCGGAAGAACCACTTTCCAAGGTAAAGGAAATTTTTGAGAAACACAAATTTCACCATATTCCGGTTGTTCGTTTTCGAGAAATCGTTGGGTTGGTGAGCAAGACAGATTTTGAGCACTTTATGGGTGGGGCTTCCCATTATGATGAGGATCGTTTTGTGAATAATTTGCGTTTGGAAAGAACCCTGGTGAGTGAAATCATGACAACGCGCTTGGGCAAGGTTGCTCCTGATGACAGGATCAACGTTGTGTTGGAGGTTTTCTTGGTCAACCGTTTTCACGCGCTTCCGGTTGTGGAAAATGGTGAATTGGTCGGAATCGTGACGCCTTTTGACATCATGACGGCGTTGTCAAAACAAATACCAGCAGACTCCAGTTTGGTGTATGGAGATCAAACAGTATAACCATGAAAAACATTGTGACGGTTCAAAGTCCGGTTTCTTGTGTCGGCAAATGTGACGGATGCGGCAAAACGCATATCAAAGTTTTCGGCGCAAATGATACGTCTGCTCAGTTGTTGCGCACACGGGTCATGCTTGCTTTGGAGGCTTGCGCCATGGAAGCTAAAGTTGTTGAAACGTCCGAATCGATTGATATACAAGCCAACGGCGTGACAGCCTTACCGGCTTTGATGGTAGAGGGTGTCGTGTTGTCTGAGGGCGTGGTGCCAAGTGTAGCGGAGCTTGTAGATCTGCTAACCCACCAAAGTCTGTTGAAAAGTAAGCTATTCAGGTTGCGTACCATCAGTGTCCCTGTTGACATGAGCCCTGTTGCCGCCAACACACTTCGTTTTGCGTGGAAAATAGCCGGTCAACTTGGTATTAACCTAGAAGTTGTTTTTGCCATGGACAGTATCTTTGAGAGCGGTGTTCCTTCAGCCTCCGGTTTTTTGTCTGGGTACCAAACGACAATGAAGACAGAATTAGACGTTTTTATTGGAGAGTCTCTGACCGAGTTGGGTGTTCATTACCAACCACCGTCAAAGTATCCGCAGGAAACTGTAGGTTCAGCAGAATCAAAAAGTTGGCCGGAAATTCGTTCTAAGGTGATTTATGGCGCCCCGGACATTGCCCTAGTAGCCTATTCCAAAGAGGCTGATTTAATCGTGATGGGTACCACCGGACGCGGTAATATTGGAAAAAAATTCTTCGGTTCGGTGAGCATTGAGGTTTCAAAAAACAGTTATTGCCCGGTCATTTTCATTCCCAAAGAGGCAGAATTTCGCGGATTCCAACATATCGTGTATGCCAGTGATTTTGATTCTCTGAAGACGCTTTCCGTTCGTCAGGCGGTATCTTTTGCCAAGAGATTTGATGGACAAATTCACTTTGTTCACGTTGGCCCCGGTGGCGAGAAAGGGCTTGAAAGCCAACGGAAAATATTTGAGGCCGATTATGGCGCATCTACACCCGATAGGCCCTTTATCTTCAGCAAAATGGTCAGTGAAGACATTGCCGGTGCGCTTTACGAATACGCATTTTACCACCACATAGATTTGTTGGTTTTTGTGACGCACCAGCGAACTTTTTGGGACAATATTTTGCACAAAAGTATCACCAATGTGGCGCTGCTCAGCAGTGATTTACCCGTACTTGTTATCCATGCAGATGACGACTTTCCAAATGGGATAGGTAATTAATGCCAATTCCGGCAAGGATAATGTCGCTTAAGAATACAGAGGTTTTTGTTCAGCCCTGTCAAGAGGAAACTTTTGATGGGGCAATTTTTTAGGTGTTGTTTTGCGGCGGATGACTTTTCATATTTTGCCTGCCACCTCAACACAAAGGGTTCGATGCCAGCAACCCTGGCATCGAACCCTTTTATTACCCGAAGTACCAACATCTTACCCATGGAGCACCAACATCGGTACCGATGTGTGGTGGGCAAGAGTGCGTGAAACACTTCTAAAAAACAGTTTGTGCATCAGTGAATGTTCGTGGGAGATAGTTACGAGCCCACTTGCCTCAATAGATTCCAAGAAATTGCCTACTGCGCGGGGTACGTTTTTGTCGTGGATGTAGTGGAATAAATGGGGTATGTCTTCCAAACGCTGACTGATCTGCGCTTCTTGCTCTTTTTTGGGCTTCTCATCTGCCTCTTCGATGACATGTACCACCTCAAGACCCGCGTGCTCTATATTCAAAAGACTCTTCAACATTCCCATTGACCGCTTATCCAATTTCATATTGAAATCAGTAGCGAGTACAAACCGGGCATAATTGCGAAAGGTTGCATTTTTGGGAATGACCAATACAGGTCGGTGACAAGAAGAGATCACCCCCCCGGAAGTACTTCCAAGCAATACTCCTTTCAACCCGGCGGCTCCCGTTGTACCCATGACAACCAGATCCGCATTGAGTTCAGCAGCGATGTGGCCAATCACTGAAATTGGAAACCCAACCTGACATTGTGTTCGGATTTCAATATTTTTTAAGTGATCACTTCGTTTGAATTTTTTAATCCAATTTTCCATTGCCTTCTTGCGTTGCTCGAGGTAATCATCGATCATAAAAGCATCATACATATTGTTGTCAACCCCTTCACTGGGGTACACAACGTAAAGTGCTACCACTGTAGCCTCTATACGTTTTGCCACTTCGAGGGCATACGTCATGGCATTGTTGGCGCATTTTGAAAAGTCGGTGGGGACAAGAATTGTTTTCATAATGAATCAAGTAAATTGGTTGTTGAAGGCTTCCGCAAACGGACTTATGGCAATTGTCTAATCTTGCTCGCGGTAATCCATTGGATCCACGAATTCAAAATTGACATGGAGACTTGAGAGGGCCTTGGCCTCTTGTTGCTCCAGCGTAAGATCATCGGTTACAGAAGTCTCCAACCAAGTATTACCCGACCGGCGGAATATTTGTACGTGCAAACCGTACTCCAATTCAAACAACCGCTCCAACTGCCAAACGGGCATTTCCGGCTCTAACAGCAGGTGGGTAAATGCGTGTATTTTTTTTGCGATAGACGAAAGTGTCGTTTCGCGATCGGAAACGATAAACTTCGCAGGGCTACCCTTATAGGCATCGTGGGGCTTGGAAAAAAATACCGGCTTTAAATGGGGAAAATACGTGGCAAACTCGTCTTGGAGTTGGCCAATAGTCCTGTCAGATGAGATGTTGAGTTCCATATACCTTTTTTATTTCGGTACAAAACTCCACCATTACTACCTTCCATAAAATGATGTAGATCATACACCAACATGATTACGACAGATGCCGGGTAAAAAATAGTCACTTTTTTGTCTCAGACGCGACCACGCTAACCAATTACACATTTTTTTAAAAACCATTCTCGTCGTAAACAAACCGTTTTCCTGTTGTAGAAACAGGCCAGTTGTCGGTTCGGAAGGGCAACGCCGGCAGCCCGCCGGTGTTGTACAAATCCAGTGGGCCCGGATTGTCAGACCATGCGTATCGGACGGCCACCGGTTGGGGTGCATGGGGTGAAAAAACCACCACAGAATTGCCGTCTAGGTAAGCCATTGCCCATCGAAATTTTTTATCCTCCCCGGCAATGGCAAACCCCCTTAGGAAACCGTATTTGTCTTTTGATCGGAGGGTGTCACCGGCGGTCTCGAGGTTGATCCGTATTTTTTCGCCCTCTATCGTCATGGATTGGTACACAGGGCCCGCGGCCACCACGGCTTCACCGTACGCAATTTTGCGGGCAGCCAATGCAAGTCGGGCAGCCACATCCTGCTTGTTTTTGGGGTGTATATTGTTGGCTTCACCGAGGTCAATGGCCGTTGCAATACCCGTATTGGGAAGTGCGAGCGCTGCCATTTGGGATGCGCGAAGTTCTGCCCATTCACTTTCACGTGGCTCCGCCGCCTCCGGATAATAATTGGCCAACTGGACCACCAAGAAAGGGAAATCTCCCTGTCCCCATTTTTTTCGCCAGTCTTTTATCAAGGCCGGCAACAAATCGGCATACTCCGTGGCGTGTTCGACATTGGATTCACCTTGGTACCAAATGACACCTTTAATAGCATACGGCTGGAGGGGCGCAATATTGGCGTTGTACAACAACGTCGGGTGGGTAAAAAAACTTCCATTGGCCACTTCCGGTGTTGGTAATGCCGACGCATCAATAGAAACGCCCGGTTTAAATTTCCACTTGCCCAATAGGATAGAATTGCCCCAAAAAGCGTTGGTGTACATACCTCCCTTACCACCACAATCAAAAATACGCACCACCAGAACATTGCCTTTAGGCTTCAAAATATTGGCTGAAAAAAAGTAATTGCGCCAATTGCGATTTCCAAAACTTTCCCCAATTTTAATGCCGTTGACCCAAGCGATATCATAATCATCAATTTGGTTCAACGCAATGTTGTACGTGTCCCCATGAAAGTCCTCCGGCAAATCAAACTCCTTCCTAAACCATACCGAGCCATCATAGTCTTTCAACCCACGATCTTCCCATAAATTCGGAATTTCCATCTCTTGCCAGTCGGAAACATCGGTTGCAGGCTCTTGCCATTGTTGGGCAATACCGGGGTCGTTTTTGAAATAATAGGCAGTATCCCACGTTGTCCTATAAGAGGTAAGGTTGGCGTTGATTTGGTCAAAATTCTTACCGGAAGCCTCTATTGCACCCACAACCCCATCAAATTGTGGGAACTCTTTTAAGGCGCCGGCACTCATCCAAGTTTCAATAGACGTAGCTCCAAGGTTGCTGCTGATCAATCCGATGGGTACTTTATACTGTTCGTACAGATACCGACCGAAAAGGTACGCTGTTGCCGAAAACCCCTGTGCTGTCTCGGGCGTTGTGGTTTGCCAAAAACCAACCTTCACATCTTTTTTTGGCAGATAGTCTAGATCGAAAAATATACTGAACAGCCGAATATTGGTCACCGTGTCGCGCGTAGAATCAGGTTTGATGCCAAAATCTTTCATGGTCCACTGCATGTTTGATTGTCCTCCACAGAGCCACACCTCCCCGAAAAGCAAGTCTTTGACCACAATGGTATTTTTGCCCTGGAGGGTCATGTCAAAAGGCCCACCTTCCTGATGCGGCGCAAGGCGCAATTGCCATTTCCCACTTTTATCTGCTTTTGTTTTGAGTATTTGCCCAGCGAAGGTAACCGTCACCTGCTCTCCCGGCATCGCCCAACCCCAAAGCGGCACTGCTACGCCGCGTTGCAACACCGCATGATCGGAGAAAATTTGAGGAAGGGTTATTTCAGCGTTTGTTGTGCTACTACATACCAAAAAAAGGCATACCCAAAAACCAGAGAGCACGTTTGAAGACGATTTGAGCGACATGGGTGGAAAGACAAAAGGTTAGGAAGAAAGATTGATGAAAGGTTTTAAAAACAATTAAAACGGGGCTGAGCAAGAAAAAAAAGCGCGTTTGAAATTTAGTATGTGCAAACATAGTGTCATCGATGATGAAATATATACTTTTACCTGAAAATAATGGAGATGAATTATTCCCGATCCAAAATTATGTTTTACAACGGTTTATATTTGATAACCGTATTGGGTATTTTTGGTTGTAGCCAGCGTATTCAGGCTCCCAGCCCAGCCACCACCGGCAATTCCGAGCAAATTTCAAAATCTGCTGCTGCTCCAGACTGGGACAAGCTTTTTACACGCAATACGGGCTGGTTTGGCGGTGATGGACTTTATGCCATTCCGTTGGACGGAGCAGAATTCCGACCTGCGACGGAGCGTACCAAGACCCTGTTTCTTTTCAGTGATTCCGTGGTGGCCGACACGGTGGGTGAAACGATCAAACGAAAGGATTTTACCATGGTGCACAACTGTGTTGCCTATTTGGATGGCAGCGAACCAGACTCCTCGAAGTTTGATTTTTTCATCAACCAGGATCAAAAAGGGAATCCGACCTCCCTTTTTGTACCCAACACTCCCCACACCAAACCCGGAGAATATTATTGGCTTGGCGATGGCTTTGTGAATGTCGAAATGGACAGCACCCTGTATATTTTCGCTTATCCAGTCATTGACACCATTATTCCGGGCACTTTTTTTGAATTTGACCAAAAAGGGGTCAATATTATTGCCATTCCAAAGGGTAGTAAGCCCCCGTTCAAGGAACAACGGCAACTGGAGACCCCGTTTTTTTTTCCTTTGGAAAATTGGAGTAAGGTGACCATGGGAAGCGGTATTATGGTCAATACGACGTGGGCAGGAGCACCCAATCCGGACGGATACCTTTATATTTTAGGGGTTGGTGGCGTTGACCAGGGCCTCATTGTGGCCAGGGTAAAACCGAAGGAATTTGAGCAATTCGATCGGTGGATGTTTGCCAACGGCACGGAGTGGACAACAGACTACCGTCAGTCCAAACCCGTGACGCGCCATGTTTCCAATGAAATGAGCCTCAGCCCGATGGCCGATGGCCGCTTTGTTTTGGCACACCAATTGTCGGGTATGGACAATGAAGTGGCGGTTCAGGTGAGTAAAACACCCAACGGACCTTACTTGCCGTTGCGCAAGGTATGGCGCTGCAAAGAATGGCAGGAAGATTTTGACTATTTTTCCTACAATGCAAAAGGCTTCCCCCACTTATCAAAACCGGGAGAACTGCTCATTGCCTACAATGTCAATTCCTTTGATTTTTGGAACGATATTCCAAAAGAGCCGAGACTGTGTCGCTCCCGGTTTTTCAGGTTAAAATTATAACCGCATAAAACATTTGAAATGATGCAGAAAGGCGTCTTTTTATTGCTGCTTTCTTTACTGGCAGCGCCGTTGAGGGCACAGGAATGGCATGCTCCCGACCAAGAATACCCGGTAGAGGGTACTTCCGGGTATTCTCAAGGTTTTGTAAACATTGTGGGCGGTCAACAGCTCGACTACCCGCCTATATTACAGAAGGGAAAACTGGCCCTGATGGTGGTACCGGGTGGTAAGCCCATTGAATTTGAAACCGAACCCATGGCTGAAGGTGGCGATGATCGGGTAACCTTTGTTTGGCAAGCTTCGTTGCCCAAAACGGGAGGGCAACAACAGGCCCGCTTTGATTTTTATATCAATGGCGTGAAGCAGTTCAGCTTTACCCGTGGCAAAAATGAAGGTGAAAAAAACTGGATGCAGCAAAAAGGCTCAACCAAGCTGACCTTCATTGGCACAGAAACTGACATAGAAAAAAACACTGTTTTTGGCTATCAATTTCTGTCGATCAGCAGGGGAACATTTCCGGCGGGGAAGCCCCTGGTGCTGAAAGTAACAGCGCCGGATGCGCCCATTACTGACAATTATACTGCGTACCAAAATGTTGTAGCGCCTACCTTCCAAGTATGGTCTCTACAGGCAGTAAAGCGGATTAATACCGTGTTGAAGCAGCCTGTTTATGGTGAATTCAACCACATCGGCCCACCCGAACAGGCCGTGGTTTACGTGGACGGCAAGCAACAACTTGAAACAGTGCTTCGTTTGGGCATGAACAAACTCAACCTCTGGATGGACACCTTGTCTATTCCCCGAGAAGTAACCATTGAATTGAAGGCTGGAAAAATATGGAAACAATCGGTGCTGTTGAAGCCCGTAAGACCATTTGAGGTCTATTTTTTACCCCATTCACACGTTGACATAGGCTTTACGCACCAACAATCAGAAGTAGAAAAATTACAGTGGCGCAACATAGATTTGGGCATTGAATTGGCAAAAAAAACTGCCGATTATCCCGATGGCTCCCGCTACAAATGGAATGTAGAAGTGCTGTGGGCCGTGGATGGGTACTTAAAAAATGCCAGTTCTGAAACACGAGATGCTTTTTTCAGTGCCGTGAAAAAAGGATGGATAGGGCTAGATGCCCTGTATGGCAGCGAACTAACCGGCTTGCAACGACCGGAGGAATTGATGCGCATTACAGGATTCGCCAACCAATTGGAACGGGAACATGGGGTACAAATCAATTCCGCCATGATTACCGATGTACCTGGATACGCTTGGGGTATCGTGCCTGCATTGGCAGAAAACGAGGTAAAATATTTTTCCATAGGGCCCAACCACATGCCACAAAAGGCCCATGGCGGGTATCAGGTCGGGCTTACTTTTGAAGCATGGGGAGATGTACCCTTCTATTGGGAATCACCATCGGGGAAAAACAAGGTGCTGTTTTGGATGACCCGACATGGCTACTCTTGGTTTCACGATTGGCTGCTGGGAAAAATGCGCTATACAGGCGGTGTTCCTATATTGAAGTTTCTAGGCGAGCTCGACCGCGAAAACTACCCGTATAACATGGTTCAAATCCGGTACACACTGGGTGACAATGGTGGGCCCGACACCGACATGCCCGAGTTTGTACGAACGTGGAATGACACCTACGAATATCCGAAATTTCGCATCGCCACCACCCGGGAAATGTTTGAAAATTTTGAACAACGTTACGGCGATACAATACCCACCCACCGGGGCGATTTCACGCCCTATTGGGAAGATGGTGCAGCCTCCTCTGCCCTCGAAACCGCCACCAATAGAAATACCGCCGAGCAACTGATACAAGCAGAAACCCTGTGGGCAATGCAGGACAACAAAGGTTATCCAAAGGCTGATTTTGATGCGGCATGGACGAATGTACTGCTGTTTTCAGAGCATACTTGGGGTGCTTTTTCGAGCAAATCTGATCCAGATCAACCCTTTGCCCTGAACCAATGGGCCGTTAAAAAGGGCTTTGCAGACCAAGCAGAAAGTCAAACAAAAGCGTTGATTGATCAATCATTGTCCAAGATAACACAACCTAGCACCACTGTCAACAGTTTCCTTGTTTTCAACACCACCTCGTGGGAGCGCACTGAAATGGTCAGGATTCCCGCTGCTTGGCAATCTGCCGGTTTATCGGTGTTGACAAACACTGGGATAGTATTGCCAACACAAACCTTATCGACCGGGGAAGTTGCTTTTATTGCAAAAAATATCCCACCGTTCAGCGCCACACGTTTCACCTTGGGGAAAGACGTTGTCAGCGACAATACGGATATCGGCGCTTCCGTACACGCGGCCACTTTGTCGAACGAATGGCTCACCGTAAACTTGGACACCAGCACCGGTGCCATTGCCAGTATCCGCCACAAAGATCAGCTTTTCAACCTCGTTGACACCTCTGACCTGTATGGATTCAACGCGTATTGGTACACGGGTGCCAACGCCGCCAACCCGCGCAGCAGTGTACATCCCGTGATTCAGATCAAAGAAAACGGACCACTGGTAGCCTCGCTTGTCGTTTCTTCGGATGCGCCCGGCGCACTGCGTTTTAACCGTGAAATACAACTTGCAGCAGGTATCAACCAATTGAATATCACCAACTTTGTGGACAAAAAAAAGGTGTTGGAAGACGAAAATTTGCGGTTTTCATTTCCATTCAACGTGCCGGCCGGGCAAGTTCAAGTAGATCTGGCATGGGCGACCATGCGACCTGAAACCGATCAATTACAAGGCGCCAACAAAAACTTTTTTTGCGCACAGCATTTTGTGGATATTTCCAATGCCACCGACGGGGTCACTTGGGCCAACCTAGATGCACCGCTGGTTGAAACGGGCGAAATGCGCGGCCAACAGTGGATGAGCAACACCTCGACAGAACCTTGGTTGAAAACTTGGCAACCCAGCAACCGATTGTTTTCCTGGGTGATGAACAACGTTTGGTTTGTCAATTACAAAGGATACCAGGAAGGGCCTGTGTCTTTCCGATATGCTATTCGCCCACACAAAGGATTTGACAGCAGCGAAGCAAAAAAATTTGGTATTGGATTGACACAGCCATTGCTGTTGGTACCCACCGTACCGGGGCAGCAAGGGTTCCCTTCCCTATTGACCCTGAAAGGAGACAATTCCATCATTATCACCACACTAAAGCCCCTTCGTGAGGAAAAAGGGCTACTCTTGCGGCTCTTTAACGCCTCTGACAAACCCGCATCAACGAGCTTGGTGTGGGGGAGCAAAAAACCCCGAAGAATAGCCCTCAGCAACCAAAAAGAAAAAACCTTTGCGCCCGCCAAACGCGTACTAGCATTGGGGCCATGGGAAATCGTAACATTAAAAGCCAATTATTGACCTTATGCAAGCACTGAAGCAACCATTTCGATTGGACCAAAAAGTAGCCGTCATTACCGGTGCGGGTAGTGGTATTGGGCGCAGTATGGCCGAAGTATTTGCGGCCAATGGCGCAACCGTTCATGTGGTTGATTTGAACGAAAGCGCCGCCATAGAGACCACAATAATGATTCTTGAAAACGGTGGTATCGCCTTCCCTCACGCCTGTGATGTTTCCATTCAAAGCGATATGGTGGCATTGATGGACCGAATCCAATGGCAAAGCCCCATCAATATTTTGCTCAACAATGCCGGGATAGGCCACATTGGCAATCTTGAACAAACTACAGAAGCTGATTTTGAACTACTTTTTCGGGTGAATGTTAAAGGTGTGTACAACGGCATGTATGCATGTATCCCACACTTGAAAAACAATGGGGGCGGTGTTATCCTGAACACGGCATCGGTAGCTTCATCGGTGGCCTTGCCCGACCGTTTCGGGTATTCCATGACAAAAGGAGCCGTGCTTACCATGACCTATTCAGTGGCTCAAGACTATCTGAAAGCAGGGATACGCTGCAACTGTATATCGCCGGCGCGGGTACACACACCATTTGTGGACGCCTACTTGGCGAAAAACTACCCCGGTAGAGAACAAGAAATGTACGATCAATTGGCCAAAACACAACCCATTGGGCGGATGGCTACACCGAAGGAGGTAGCTTATTTGGCGTTATTCCTCTGTTCTGATGCAGCCGGGTTCATTACCGGATGTGATTATCCATTGGATGGCGGATTTACAAAATTAACAACCGTATGAAATTAATACGCTTTGGAACAATAGGTCGGGAACAACCCGGCCTCCAACTGGCCGATGGGCGACGCATAGACGTAAGCGATTTTGGCGAAGATTACAACGAGCGTTTCTTCGCAACCGACGGGTTACTGCGGTTGCAGGCA